>JALZHG010000268.1 GCA_030914045.1 Chloroflexota bacterium
ACTCAAAACTCATCACTCAAAACTCATAACTCGCTAGATGTTCTCGATGGCTTCGGTCTCGGGGTTGATGCGGACCGGCTTCGGCTGCTGGGCGACGTGCGGGTGGGTGCCACCGGCGTACACCTTCAGCTTGGTCAGCATCTGGTTGCCCAAGCGGGTGCGGGGCAGCATGCCCTTGACCGCTTCCTCCACAGCCTTCGTGGGGTGCTTCTGCATCATCTCGTTGAACGGGATGGCCTTGAGAGAACCCATGTAGCCGGAGTGGCTGTAGTACATCTTCTGGGTCTCTTTCTTGCCCGTCACGCGTATCTTGTCAGCATTGACGACCACCACGTAGTCGCCCATGTCCATGTGGGTCGCATAGGTCGGCTTGTTCTTGCCCTTCAGGATTTGCGCCACCACGCTAGCCAGCCGGCCTAAGGTCAACCCCTCAGCGTCAATCACGAACCACTCGCGCTGGGCCGCGTCCTCGGCGGTAGGCGTCCATGTCTTTGTGCTCACTTTTTCCTCCAAGTTATGAGTTCCAAGTCTTGAGTTTCGAGTTGAGCGTCTAACTCAAAACTCACCACTCACAACTCAACACTCCCCTAGTAGCTCACCCACAAAAGGCACAGCCCCTGCGGTTTGGCCGTCGGACCCGCTTGCCGCCGGTCCCGGCTCTCTATAATATGCTTCATCTCTTCTACAGTACGCTTGCCTTCTCCCACTTCAAGCAGCGTGCCCACAATCGTGCGGATCATCTGCGGCAGGAAGGCGTTGGCTACAAGGTCGAGCGCCAGCAGGCGAGAGTCAGTGCTAACATCCTCTACCCCATTACTCCCCGGCGCTTCCCAGGCCCAGAAGTTGGCGCTTGGCTCAACCTTTTGCAGCCTGGCTACTTCCACGGTGCGGACGGTGCTCGGCTTATCCTCGCCATCCGCCCCCTGCGGCATTCCCATCCCCTGCCCCGCGAACGAAGCCAGGTCGTGTGTGCCCACCAGAAGCCCAGCGGCTGCCGACATCGCCTCCACATCGAGCGGCCTGCGAACGTGCAGGCTGTAGCGCCTGATGAGAGGCAGAGGCTCCTGCGCGTTCCAGATGAGGTAGCGGTAGCACCGTCGAGTGGCGCTGAAGCGGGCGTGGAACCGAGCGTCCACTTCCTCCGCATCTAACACCGACAGGTCGGCAGGCAAAATGCCGTTGAGCGCCCGCTTGACCGCCTCCGGTGCCTCCAGCCGAGGCCGAGCCGGGAAATCGAGGCTGGCAACCTGTCCCCAGGCATGCACCCCCGCGTCCGTCCGCCCCGCTAGGTTAGCCCTCACAGGCTCCCCCGCCAATCGGGACAACGCGTCCTCTAGCTCCCCCTGCACCGTCCTTCCCCTACCCTCACTTTGCAACTGAGAGCCGGAGAACTCCGTGCCGTCGTACTGTATTCGTAACTTAAGGTACACAGGAGATTTGGGAATTCGGATTGCGGATTTCGGAATTGTTTAGAGTTCTTCTAAATCCGCAATCCGAATTCCCAAATCCCAAATCCGTATTACTCTTCGACTAGTTCAAGCTGGCAGACCAGCGTGCCGTCGCCGGGGCGGTGGTGCAGCTTGTAGAGGCGGGTGTAGCCGCCGTGACGGTCGGTGTAGCGGGGGCCAATGTCCTCAAAGAGCTTGCGCACCATGAGGGAATTGACCAGCATCGAGTGGGCCACCCGGCGGTTGTGCTCGTTGTCCTCGCGGCCCAGCGCGACCACCTTCTCGGCCATCGGCTGAAGCTCGCGGGCCTTGGCCTCGGTCGTGCGGATGCGCTCGTGCATCAGCAGGCTCACAAGCTGGTTCCTGAATAGGGACCGGCGCTCGCCGCTGTTGCGGTGCAGCCCTCGTCCCTTCATTTTGTGTCGCATCGTTCTTTCTCCTAGTTGTTAGTTGTTAGTTGTTAGTTGTTAGTGCTAGACCTGCTAACAACTAACAACTAACAACTAACAACTCGCGTCGTCCTAACTGTTTGACCCGTTATCGCCGTCCGATACAAGCTCGCCCGGCGCACCGACCGGCCTGCCGCCCTCCGCTGTGGAGGCATCGGGGCTGAGGTCGATGGGGCCTGCGGTGGGCACATCGTCGATGTATATGCCAGCGGCGGCTTTTATGCTGCCTTCGCTCACACCAGCACCCTCTACTACTTCATAACCGGGGCCGTCGAACAGGCCACCCGCTCCGGGCGGCTCCATGTAGGCCGTCTCGTCGGTGGTGGCGTCCAGCGTGTCGGGATAAGCCACGTCCACGTCGTCCAGGCTCTCCTCGTCACCCTCATCGCCCTCATCGCCTTCCACGTCCTCACCTTCGCCAAGTCCCTCGCCTTCGTTCAGCGCCTGGGCGACTGAAACAGCCAGGGGCGTGCCCTCCGGCAGCAGCTCGCGGGACTCCAGCGACTGGTACAGCTCATCGAACGACTTCTCGCCGAAGTTGCGTAGACTGAGCAGTTCCTTGCGGTCCATGCGCAGCACCTGGCCCACCTTGGTGATGCCGCTGCGCTTGAGGCAGTTGAAGGTACGCATCGACAGGTTGAGGTCTTCCACCGACATCTCGAACAACTGCGGCGGGATTGCCACAATCGAGGAGTCGCGCTCCAACTGTGCGGGCGCTTGCCGATTGAAGTTGGAGATGATGGACGAATGCTGCGCCAGGTACTGGGCAGCCAGGCTCAACGCCTCACCGGCGTCGATGGTGCCGTCCGTCCAGATTTCCACGACCACTTGCTCCTGGCCCTCTACCTGTTCGGGTGTGAGGGTGGAGACTTCGTCGCTGTCCTCCGCGATTGTGGACAGCACCTCGAAGCTGGCAGGCTCAACGATGTAGTTCACCTTCGGGATGGGCGAGAAGATCGCGTCCACCGGGATAACGCCGATGGCGAGACCCTCGCGGGCCTCGAACGACACGTAGCCCCGGCCGCGCTCGACGGTCAACTCCATCTCGAACGCGCCCTCGTCGCTGTCCACCGTGGCGATCATCTGCTCAGGGTTGACTAGCTCGACGTTGGCAGGCAGCTCGATATCGCTGGCGCGCACCTCGCCCTGGCCGTGCTTGCTGAGTTGCAGGCGCACGGGCCTATCGCTGTAGGAGCGCAGGCGCATCTGCTTGACGTTCAGCACGATCTCGGTCACGTCCTCACGTACGTAAGGGATGCACGAGAACTCGTGGTACACATTCTGGATTCGCACGCTGGTGACCGCTGTGCCGGGCAGTGACGAGAGCAATATCCGGCGCAAAGCGTTGCCCAGCGGTGTGCCGATGCCGGTCTCTACAGGCCCTATCGCGAAGCGGCCATAGTTGGCGGCGGTTGCCACTGCTACTACATTGGGCAGACGGTCCATTGTTCCGATGCTCAATTTTCTCTCCTTTAGAACGTGACGAATGACGAGCGACATGTGAGGGTACTCACGGCGTCACTCGTCACTTGTCTCGCCACTGACTACCGGCTGTAGAACTCTACGATCAACTGCTCGTTGATGTCGAGGCCAAGCTCATCGCGGTCCGGCAGGCGCATGATGCGGCCCACCATAGTGTTGGTGTTCAACTCCATCCACGGGGCAATCTGCTTGCGGGAGAGTTGCGGCTGCATCGTCAAGAAATATTCGTTGGTCTTCGAGCCTTCGCGCACGCGGATCTCGTCGCCTACCTTGGCTGCGTACGAGGGGATATCGACTTTATGGCCGTTCACCTCGATGTGGCCGTGGCGTAGCACCTGGCGCGCCTGGGGCCGGGAGTCGGCCAGGCCGAGCCGGTACACCACGTTGTCGAGGCGCATCTCTAGTACCTGCAACAGGTTCTCACCCGTAACGCCGGGACGGCGCTCGGCGGCCTCGAAGTGGCGGCGGAACTGGCGCTCCAGCACACCGTACAGGCGACGGGCCTTCTGCTTTTCGCGAAGCTGCAAGCCAAAGTCGGAAACCTTGCGGCCTCGTCGCTGGGCGTGCGGGCCTGGAGGGGTCGGTCGTCGCTCGAGAGTGCATTTGGTGAAGCACTTCTCACCCTTCAAGAAGAGCTTCATGCCTTCGCGGCGGCAAAGCTTGCAAACTGGTCCGGTATATCTTGCCATGTTCTCCTCTTATATATTTGCGTGAACTATAGCTTCTCTTCAGGCAGCGCACGTGGACAAAGTTGCCGCGGTGTCCATTGCCACTCCTGCTCGTATAAAGCTTCTCGGGGTCGAGGAAGGAGGCTAACACTCCCAACCCCTGGTTGGAATTACGAATTACTAATTACGAATTACAAAGTAGAACCTGTAATTCGTAATTAGTAATTCGTAATTCACACTAAACG
>JALZHG010000079.1 GCA_030914045.1 Chloroflexota bacterium
GGACGAGACTTGGGTAGTGTGAAGCACCCCTGCTCACCTGGCGAACCTCTGAGCTGACAGCGCCCTTGCCTTAGCAGCCTCTTCCACGCGGTCCTTCGGCGGGGCGTTGGTCTCAAGCGTGGCGAGTAGGTTGCTACAGACGGCGGCTATCTCGTCAACGGCGGCCTCGAAGGCAGCTTCATTGGCTCTGGAGGGCTTGTTGAAGCCGCTGACCTTGCGCACGAACTGCAACGCGGCGGCACGCACCTCGTCTTCGGTGGCGGGTGGTGCGAAGTTGAAAAGGGGCTTGATGTTTCTACACATGGGTTGACCTCACATGGATCAGGCAGTTGCCTCAGGCATGGGCGCGTCGAGGAACGGGGGGATGATCGGGAGGAGCAGGTCGGCGCGGAAGAGCACGTCCCAGTGCGCCGCATTTGGGAGCACGGCGAATTGGGAGGCCGCACGCCCCGACATGCCACCGTCCGACATTCCGCCGCCGAGCAATTTGAACATCTCCACGGCATGATCGAGGCGAACGCTGTCGGCATCTCCGACTATGATAAGGGTCGGGGCCTTGATCGCCGCTACGTCCTCAGTCCAGTTGTAGTCCTCAGCGAGCATCTGGCGCATTTTGTCTATTAGCACCGGCCAGTCTTCCGGCCTGGGTGCCGCACCCAGGTAGGCGTCGTGTATGAAAGTGCCGGACAGCAATTCGGTGCTAATAGACGACATGCCCACCAGGGACTCTGGGTACCACCCATCGCGCGCGCAAACGGTTGCCGCCAGCACCAGCTTGCGTACCACTTCGGGGTGTCGGATGGCTGTTTGCAGTGCGACACCACCTCCCAGGGAATAGCCGAAGACGTCAGCATTTTCATGCCCCAGGTGCTTTATCAGCGCGGCTACGTCGTCCGCCATCAGTTCGTACCTGAGCGGGCGGTTGATGTCGGCGGTGTGCCCGTGAGCCTGTAGCTCTACGGCGATAACCTGCCGGGTTTCGCTAAGGGTCGGGATAAGCGGTGCGAACATGCCGGCCACGCAGAAGCCGCCGTGCAACAGCACCAGTGGGTGGCCTGTGCCGTAGACCTCGTAATACAGTTCGAGGCCGTTCACGGAGGCGTAGCTGCCGTTGCTGGTCTGGTCCGTCGCGTTTATGTCCTCTGTGCTCGATGTCATAGCCATTTCTCCTTTTGGATGCGGAATAGGGGATGGGAGCACTAGAGGGTGGGGTCTCCTTGCGCTTCCAGCGTAGTCGCTAAGCCCAGTCCTCTTGAATCATCTCCGGTACGGGGTGGATGTTGACCATGAGCGCGGCATGGTCCGAGCGGTTCTTGAATTCGTGCCAGGTGTTCGGCGGTATGATGGCGATGTTGCCGCCACTTATCATACGAGTTTCGCCGCCTACGATGACCTCAATCTCTCCTTCGAGGATGACGAAGATTTCTTCGTAAGGGTGGCGGTGTTTGTCGGCACCCCTCCCTGGAGCGCTCGTGACCACGAAGAACGAGGCGGTAGCTCCATAGTTGATGCCCTCGAAGCGGGCGGCACCACCACGGGGCGGCTTGAGGCTGTTGATGTCGATGACGTTCATGGTGCGTACTCACTAGGACGAGCCGGCGGCAGTACATCCGGCGAGACTACCATTCAACTGCCGTGGACGTCGAAGAGTTGGACCAAGTTGCCTTCTGGGTCTTTCAACGTCGCGATTGATATATCGCCGTAGTCCGTTGGGTCCTCAACGAACTCGACCCCGGCTTCCTTGAGCCGCTGCCAGTCCGCAGTGAGGTCGTCGCTCAGGAAGGCTACCATGTGCCGCGCTGGATCAGTGTTAGGGCCGCGTACTTCGCTGTGCGTGCCCAACAGCAGCGACGGTGCTTCGGTCGAGTCCTGGCCCAGCATGGCATAGTCGGGCGACTCCATGCTAACCTTGAGGCCCAGCACGTCCCTGTAGAAGGGCAGCAGGTTGTTCACGTCTTCGCTCCAGATAGATGCGCCCGCAAATTGACCGATCATCTCTAGTCTCCTTTGGAACTGTTTGTTGTGTAAGATAAGGTGTTCAGTAGGGTGCCACCTTAGCTGGCGAAGAACTCTACCAGCACCGGAGCCATAGCCTGCGGGGCCACGTCGTGGGTCTGGCCTTCCAGGGTGCGCCTCCGTCCGTTGGGGAGGATATCCGCCAGGGCTTGCGCGGTGTCGCGTATCCACTCAAAGCTAGCCCCGCCGTCCATGACGAGCGTAGGCATAGTGAGGGAGGTGGCGCGCTCTACAGGCAATGAATTGTCGCCCATGATGGTAGCGTCGTAGGCGAGCGTGTGCGCCAGGGCTTCCTGGGCAGGCCACCAGGGTGCGTTTCGCGCCTGGGCCGCGAACTCGGCGGGAAGGCCCACCACCTTCGTCATAAAGTATTCGACCGCGTCACCCCGCCGCCCTGCTGAGACAAGCTCGGTGTAGGTAGATGCCAGGTCCGCAGGTGGCAGTGGCCGGTCGCCATCCAGGATGTAGGGTGGTTCCCACAACGCCAGCTTCGTGATGGGGAGGCCGCTGGCAGCCGCTTCGAGGGCAAGGGCCGCGCCGGAGGAGGAGCCGTACAGGAACGCCGAGCCCCCTGCCTCCTTTATTAACGCCTCGATATCTTCGACTTCCCGCTCGACGGCGTATGGTTGTGTGTCTCCGCTTTCGCCTCGGCCACGACGGTCGTAATTGTACACGGTAAAGTCCGATGCTAGTAGCTCTGCCAGGCCCGCATTTGACCCCTTGTCTACCGACCCGCCGGATACCAGTATCACTGCCGGCCCCTCCCCCAGGTGATCGAAGGTAATTACGGTGCCGTCTCTTGAAGTTACCCGTTTCATGCCATCCCCTTCGCAAAGAACTAATCTAGGACTCGCCTAGCTTATCGACAATCCCCGCTATGCGCCGATTGCGAGTCTCCTGCGCCTTGGCCTCGTTCACCTGCCGCACGAATTCCTTGCGCTTCGAGTATGCGAGGGCCTCGAACGCCTCCAGGGCACCCGCCTTTTCCGAGAGCGCCGCTTGTAAGTCCTCCGGGACCTCCACCGTTCGAGGCTCCAGGTCCAGTTCGACGGTGACCTCTACCTCGTCGCCCGCCTGGACGCCTGCCGCTTCCCGGTGTTCCTGGTTCAAGGGCACCATGAACACGTCACCATAAGGAGCGACGGTGGTGCGATAGGTGTAGCCGTTCAGGGTGATCTTGACCTTGGGCCGCTTCGACGTGCCCATCTCGGCTATTACTTCGCCCGGCACGCGTATGCCGGTAGCGTTCAGTCCCTCTGCTTTCGTGATGGTCGTGGTGAATGTTGGCATATTGTTAGTCCTCCTCAAACTGGCTTAAAGTACCCTGGTCATGGTCGACTCGTACCCGCCACCTCCAGGGTACACCCAGCCGCCGACAACTGTGTTGCCGTCTTCGCTGAACTCACCCCTGAAGTACGCGGGAGAGCCTTTAGCCCCGCCCCAGATCGTGAGGGTGTCGCCTTCCAGCTCGTACACGTAGTCGAGGGTCTGGCCGCTAAAGAAATCATAGTAGCGCGACTTGATTTCCTCGCTCGGCTCTTGCCCATATGTCTGCTCGTGCCCGATGATTTCTAGGCCCTTTATGGTGCGACCATCCTGGACAAATTCGACCTGTTGGGTAAGGAAGAAGCCACCTTCCACCCACTCGTAGGTGACCTGTCCCTCAATTGCCCCGCTGCCGCTGGGGTCGAATACCTTCCAGGTGCCGATTAGTCGTTCCAGGCTCTTGAGGTCGGGATTTGGCGTGGGTGCCTGCTGTTCGTCCTCAGAGTAAGTGCTGTTATCTGACACGGTTCGGTCCTCCTTGTTGCTGGGTGTTGCTCTACCCTAAGCCTGGTTCTAACCCTTTGTCTCTTCAGCAAATTGTAGCCCGCGAAGCGCCATCTCGCTACGAAGCTGGTCCAGCGCCTTTGGCCCCATGCCATGCAACTGCTTTAGCCTGGCCTCCGTAGTCCCGGCCAACTGTTCCAGCCGCGTGTAGCCTGCCCCAAGGAGCGCCCGCCGCGCGGGTTTGCTGAGCTTGGCGGGGAAGTCGCTTTCCTGCTGTTCGGGTTGCTCAAGCTTTACCACTATCTCTTGTCCCTCCTGGTCCCTCAGTCGCACCCACTCTCTCACGGCGTCTTCCAGGGCCGGTCTCTTGGTTTCCACCTCGGCCATGCTGCGGAAATAAGCCATCCGGCGGTCGGGATAGTCGCCTTCCAGCAGGCCGCTTGCATTGCTCAAGACCGCGCCGTTGTGGAAGACCAGGTGAACGTGCTGTTTAGCCCAGAGGTTTAAGGTGACCATGTAACCTTTGTAGCTAAAGCTCGGCGCGGCCCATTTGATCTGCTCGGTAATGTCCTCGTTCACACTCTTGATTATGTCTCGGACAGCCTGTACTTCCGCCTTGAACGGGTGGTCGAGTCCTGCCATGAACGCACCGACTTCCGCTGTCTTATTCACGGGCTGCTGCGGCTTTTTGTTAGCAGGCATGATACCCTCGCCTTGCTCGGAACTGATGTTGCACGCGTGCGCGTCTTACGTGATGGGCTGGACTAGCTGAGTGGTCCCGCTTGACTGGTCCGAGGTTGAAGGGTCGTTTTCCCCGCTGAGGTCAATCCAATGGTAGACCTCCCAGGCGGGGCCACTCGGCTCGCGCTCTTGCTCTTGCAGCCAGGCTGCAATGCGGGCGTAGGCCTCCCCTAGTTTGACGTGGGGTCCGGTGTGCCAGGTGGTGGCGGCGGGGCCTCCCGGTAGCTCGCCGCGCGAAATCTCGCCTTCTCCGGCGACGGGCTCGACTAGCGGTACGCCAAGCTCGAAGTCCGTGTGAGTATCCCCGAACGTGTGATAGCGCACGAAGGGAGGCCCGGCGGGCCGTGCGCCGCTTTGCTGCAAGTAGCTCGACAGGGCCCCTAGCCTCTCGCCCACTGTTGCCCCTAAGTCGGCTACCTGGATGGTCCCCCTGATGATCAAGGTTGGTTGGGGTTCGAGCTGCCGAAGTTCAACATCGTTATTGTTCTGTTCTGCGGCCATTATAAGCGCCTTTCCCCTCGATGAGGGACATAGAGTTGGTGTGACTTATTTTACGACGCGGTACTTGAGGTGGGTTACACCCTGGGCATGTACCACTCCTGTGCTTTCTGTTAGAGGTGGTAGCGCGTAGGGTGGATCAGTTTCCTCGGAGGTGCCGAAAGCGCAAGCAATTGCGGGAGTGATTTCGTGAACGCCGTACAGAGTGCCGTGTTCCCCATTCTCACGCAGCAATTTTGGTGCGCCCACCGGAGACTTGTATCGTCTCCGGGTTTGCGTTATGGTGCCGGCTGTCATGCACAAGGAAATGCAGGGCTATCGTCAGGCGCTGCGGGTCGGCCCCGATAGGCTGGTGGAGGTCCACTGCGCTGAAGACGTAGCCCGCACCCTGCGGGTAGTCACGCTGGGCGCTCAGCACCAGGTTGCCCGACGCATCGCGTACGAACCTGCGGTCGCGCTCGACGCCCTGCACCGTGACCGCGCAGCCCCAGCCGCCGTGGTCGTGTAGCTCGGTCTGCTGCCCCGGCCGGAAGATGATCGCCGCGAGAGACCAGAGGCCGGGCACCTCATGGAGCACGCGCCGCCCGTAGCAGGAGGGTGTACCTGCTTCGGCGCCGGCGTTGACGTGTCGGGCTACGGTCTTGACCTCCTCCAGTATGCGGGCCTGGACCGCCAAAGATGCGTGCGATAGGTGGCCTAGGGCATTGAGCCTGGTGGCGAACTGCGCCACAACTATGCTCTCCTCTAACGGTCTGCCGGTGGCGCGGGACGCTATGTAGAGAGTGGTGTTGGGGGTATTACGCAGCATTTGCGGCCTCCCGTTCGGCAAACCTGACTATGGTCGCGTCAGCGGCTTCGGAAGCCTGGTCCCCCGCGTGTTGCGCGCTACCTGAGACGCCTCTAAATACCATCACGGCGATGATAGCAGCAACTATGGCTACTACGCCACTTATGCCGGCGGCGATGTGCAGCCCTTGTACGAAGGCTTCACGGGCCACCTCGAGCAAAGCCACGCCCATCTGGTCTGGCAACTGCTGCGCCACCCCAACGGCCCCGCCCAGGGTCTCGCGTGCCGTCGCGGCTGCTTCGGCGGGGATACCTGCTGGAAGATCGTTGGCTACCGCGCCCCTGTAGACAGCCGTGCCGATGCTGCCCAGGATCGAGATGCCCAGCGCGCCGCCAAGCTCCGCGCCCGTCTCGGACACCCCCGAAGCAGCCCCGGCGCGCTCTGGCGGCGCGCTGCCTACCGTTAGCTCGGTGGTGAGGTTGAACATCGGGGAAAGCGCCAGTGAGATGACCAGTGAGGCCGCGACCAGGATGGGTAGGCCAGAGGTTGTGTCAACGAGAAGAAGCAAACCAAGCCCCACGGCTGCCAGCGCCAGGCTGCTACCCAATACGTACGCCGGGCGGAACCTGTGTATGAACCTCGGCGCGACGTTGGAGCCGATGATGAACCCGGCGGCGGAAGGCACCGACCAGAGGCCCGCTTCGAGGGGGGAAAGCCCCAGCACGAGTTGCAGGTACTGCGCTATGAACAGGAAGTAGCCTACCGCCACAAAGATGCCCAGCACGTTGGTGGCGAGCGCCGCGCTGAAGGAAGGCACGCGGAAGAGGCTAAGGTCGATCATGGGATCGGCTAGGGCGAGTTGGCGGCGCACGAACACCACTCCCACCGCTACGCCCGCCAGTATCGAGAGCACCGACAGCGTACCGAAACCGTCCTGCGCGATTTCCTTGAGTCCGTATATCACCATGAGCACAGCCGCGAGCGACATGGCGGCGCTGCGCAGGTCCAACCGCCCAGCGTTGGGGTCGCGGAACTCGGGCAGCACTCGGGGTCCGAGTACCAGCAGCAGGCCCATGACCGGAATTGCCATAAGGAAGACCGAACCCCACCAGAAGTATTCGAGGAATACCCCGCCCAGCACCGGACCTATGGCGCTACCGGCTGAAAAGGCCGACATCCACATGCCTATGGCGATGCCGCGCTGCCTGGGGTCGGGGAACATGTTGAAGATCAAGGAGAGGGTCGAGGGCGCAAGTGTGGCCCCGGCCACGCCCATGAGCGCGCGGCTGGCGATTAGCATTTCAGGAGTGGTCGAAAAGGCGGCGAGCAGGGAGGTGATGCCGAAAGCAGCGGCCCCGATCATCAGGAGACGCCGTCGTCCGATGCGGTCGCCCAGGGTGCCCATCGTGACGAGCGAACCGGCGACGAGATAGCCGTAGATGTCGATGATCCAGAGCAACTGCGCGCTGCTGGGTTTCAGGTCGGCGCTGAGGCGGGGCACCGCGAGATGCAGCACGGTCAGGTCCATAGCGTAGACCAGGCAGCCGAGGGTGAGCACCGCAAGCCCTATCCATTCGCGGCGTGTGGCCTTGTGTGCGGTGGGTACATTAGTGGGGGTTTCGTTACCGTTCGAGGCGCTCATGATGTCTCCTTTCTAACTCAACACAAACTCTTAGCTTCTAAACTCTTGGCTCTGGGGCGCTGCCCCTCTCGAACAAACGTTCTATGAGCATTATACATCCACCGAAGCAAAAAATCAAGTACTTACTTCAAAATTGATAGTACGAATTTCAACAGTTGAACTTCAGAAGTTTTTCGGGTAATATTAGATATGAGCATTCGCACCTACAACCAGTACTGTGGCCTCGCCTACGCGTTGGAGATCGTAGGGGAACGGTGGACGCTGCTCATCGTCCGCGAATTGATGGCGGGGCCGCGCCGCTTCAAGGACCTGGTTGACGGGCTGCCAGGCATCAGCAGCAACTTGCTGGCGGAGCGGCTCAAGCTGCTGGAGCAACAGGGTATGCTCAGCCGCCGCTTGCTCCCGCCACCCGCCGCCTCCACCGTGTACGAGCTTACGCCCCTGGGGCAGGCCCTGGAACACACCCTGCTCGAACTCGGAAGATGGGGCAGCCAATTTGTGCCGCCTTCCATGGAGGGTGCCCACGTGTTGCGCCTGGGTTCGTACGCGCTGACGCTCAAGACGTTCTTCCGGCCTGAAGAGGCGCAGGGCCTTGATGAGACGTACGCGCTGCATATAGACGACGAGGTCTTGCAGGTGCGCGTCAAAGACGGCGAGCTTCACGTCCAGCAGGTCCACGACACTAGCGCCGATATGGTCCTGCACGCCGATATGTCCGCCTACATGGGGCTGCTTGCCGGGCAGATAGACCCTGACGAGGCGCTTGCCGGGGGCCTCGTCAGGGTCGATGGGGATCGTAGCGCGTTGAGCCGGTTCCTGGCTATGTGCAGGCTGCCCGGCGGGGTTGGCCCTAGCTAGCCTCACTGCGCGTCGGGCACAGGCGCGTCCAGAAACTCCCCAATCATCGGGACCAGCCACTCTGCGCGGTTCATAATTGACACGTGCGTCGTGCCGGGGAGAATGGCGAGCTGTGACTGGGGTAGCCCTGCCAGATCGCCGAACACGCCGCCGCCTAGCAGCCGAAACATCTCCACCGCGTGTTCGGGCCGGACGAGATCGGAGTCCCCTATGACGATCAAGGTGGGTGCCTTGATAGCTGCGACCGTTTCGGCGGGCACGTCTTTGGTGTCCCGGTCCATCTCGTTCTTTTTGGCGAACAGGGTGGCGAAGTGGTCCGGGTCGGGAGCGATGCGCAGGTATTCATCGTGCCAGGGGGACCCAAACATCATCTCGGGCTGCATCTCCTCGAATCCGTCCATGAGGCCGGGGTGGACCCCCTCCAGGTTGTAGGTGACCGAGGCGAGCACGAGCTTGCGTACCACCTGCGGGTGCCGTATTGCTACCTGTAGGGCGACGGCGGCACCCATGCTGTAACCGAAGACGTCAGCCTGTTCGATCCCCAGGTGCTGTAAGGCGGCGGCGGTGTCGTCGGCCATCTGCTCGACGGACAAGGGGCGGTCGATATCGGCCGTGCGACCGTGGGCCTGTAGCTCGAAGGCGATGACCTGCCGGGTCTTGGCAAGGCCAGGCAGGAGGGCCCCGAACGAGGTGCCGATTGCCGAAAAAGCGCCGTGCAGCAGCACGAGGGGCTGTCCGGTGCCGTGGATTTCGTAATACATGTTGAGGCCATTCACGGGAGCGTAGCCGCTCTGGGCGTTCATAGTTGCTTCGTCTGTCTGTGTGTTGATGCTGTGTGTCATGATTTCTCCTCCGGGGTTGATGGGGCAGTCTAGCACATGAGTTCTACACTATCAAGGGCAGGCAGCACTACTTATGCACTTGTACCTCGGCGGCAGGAAAGCCCAAGCAGGCAACAAGTAGCAGCAGGGGAGATCGCGTAATAGGAGCTGTCTCAAAAGCCGGACCAAGGGAGATGCGCGCATGGCCGCACCATGTCATTTCGAACGCAGTGAGAAATCTCGTCCCTCTGCACCCGAAGAGACACTTTTGCCCCGTCCACACTCTAGCCCTGGAAAGTAGAAACTTCCAGGTGTAGGACGAGATTTCTCACTGCGTTCGAAATGACAAAGTAGGGGCTTTGGTTGCCAGGAGCCAGCACTGATCGCTTGGTTGTGGCGCTCACGGGGCTGCTTACCGGAAATATATCCACGGCCCACCTTGCTCGTCAACTTCCTTCTTCGACACGAACTCGATTTTGTCCACCGGGAGGGCGTCGGGCGGGTAGCCTGCCTCAAGCAGGGCAGACAGGAACTCTTTGCGGATGAGGTTGAAGTGGCCTTTTTGATGGGCTTGCTCTAACGCCTCCGAGTCGGCGTAGGCGAAGGCGACGAACAGGTTCTTGGGGTCGATGTCCATCGCGCCGAAGAAGACTTGGTCTACGATTGGGGGCAGCGACTCCCGCATCACCTCGCGCACGTGCCAGATGGCCCGGTTCACCTTCGAGTCGTAGAAGCTCGTCTTCGCCAGGTATTCCTTGAGCTTGCGGAGCCGGTCTATTCCTTCTTTCGCCTCCGCCACAAAGTTCGGTACCTCGTAAGGCTGGTCTAGGTCGGGAGAAGTCTTTTTAGCCCCATCGTATGCCTCTATAGCCTCGTCAACGCGGCCTAGGTACTCAAGGGCATAACCCAGCTTGTAAAATGCTGCATGGTGCCCCGGTGAGATCTCAAGCGCCCTGCGGAACTGCTCGGCGGCAAGCTCGTACTTCCCGCTATCCATGTAGACGTTGCCCTGGTTGTAGAGCGCATCCAGGCTCTCAGGGTCCTCTGACAGCACCGCTTTCTCCTTCAGTGCCATACGCTGGCGCTACAGGCGGATTTCGTCCAGGGGGGCGCGGAACTGGAGCCAGATTTCGCGCGTGCGGAAGCCCACCGACTCGTAAAGGCGGTTAGCGCCGGTGGGGCTGGTCGAATCAACCCCTAGCACGCTGGTATCGAGGCCGCTGCTGCGCAGGGAGTGGAGGCCGTGCAACAGCAAAGAGCGTCCAAGCCCTTTGCCCCGCCAGGCGCGCACCGTACCCAAGAGCGCTATCCAGCCTTCGCAACGGCCCAGAGTCTTGTTCTCCTCTTCGTAGACGTTGCACAGGCAGAAGCCCGCCAGTTTGCTCGGTTCGCCGTCGGTTTCGGCCACCCAGGAGAGGTCCACCTTTATAGTGGGGTCCGCGAAGCGGTGCTCCCAGCGGTCGAGGGTGGAGGGGTGAAAGCCGTAATGGTCGCAGAACGACTGGTTGTAAGCCTCCATCGCCTCGTGATGGTCTTCGGGCGCGCGGTAGTTGCGTATCGTGACGCCTTCGATGGCTTGCGGCTCGTCCAGCCGGTCCAGGGGGCACTCCATGATCCAGAATTGCCGGGCAAGCTTCAGCCCCAGGCCTTTGCTGAGTGCCTTCAGATAGCCTTGCTTCTCGGAGGCGTCTATGCGCACTTCGGCTTGCCCGCGCGCCTTGCCCTCTAAGCTGGCTTCCTCCTGCCGGGCTATTTCCAGCAGCCTCTCGGTCAGGTACCGCACGAGGCCATAGTCCCTGGCCGCCGGGTGAACGTGTACGGTGACGGTGTACGTGCGCTCGCCGGTGTCGGCGTCTTCCACGGAAGGCACCATGCCGTAGGCCAGCAGCATCCCCTCGGCCACACCCTCCAGGCGAGGCCCCTCGACCACCAGCACTCTGCGCTCAGGGTGCAGGCCCGGCCGCGAGAAGCTAACTTGCTGCTCCTCTTCCGTGATGACTATATCGAGGCCGTCAGCCTGCAACACCAGGTTTTCCAACGCCACGGTAGCGGCGAGGTCGCCCTCTCGATAGGGCCGCACAACCCACTCAACCGTGCCATGCCCGCTGCTAGACACCCATTTCCCTCCAGGAGTAAGTCGGCCCACGAACAACCCCGCGGACAGCCGCGCCATTATAGCATAAGGGTAGTGATGAGGCCTGAGGACGGAGTAGCCCAGGGTGTGGTCATCGCTGGCATGAGATGCCCAGGTGGGATTAGACCTGTTACACCTTGTGTGGTGACAATGAGACGCCCGTCGACTGAAGTCGAGGGCTACACTCTGCAAAGTCTGCTGTGCAGACTGGTTCATCTCAAAGAATCTGAGGGGTCCTCAGAAGATGTATTAGTCCCCTTCGGGGACTTCGCAAGGTGTAGCCATCGACTTCAGTCGACGGGCGTCTCATTGTCACCGTGGGGATACCCTGCATTGCTCAATCCTCAGTCCTCAGTCCTCATCACTCCCCTTGTGCTATAATTAAAGTCCTTGCCCCTGACAGACCGCTCTACTCGAACCGGAGATTTCTCATTGCAACGGTCAGAACCTGCCTCCTCCAACGCACGCTTGCCCCGACGTGCCGCGCCCGCGATAAGCCGGTCCCGCCTGCTTATTGGGCTTTCGGCGCTGGCAGTCCTATTACTCCTTGCCGTGCTCGCTGTTTCGGTGTGGCCGAGCACCGGCACGCAGGTAGGTAGCAATCACAATACTAATAACTCTCCCGCGACCGCTGGTGCGGCCTCGGGTGCGGGTGCTGTGGCCCTTGCCCAGGCTAGTAGCACACCTCCGCCGCCCACGCGGGTACCCCCCACGCCTACGGCCACTCTCACGCCCTACAACGGCGACCCGGTGTCGGCCCGGCCCGCGCCCAGCCTCGGCCCCGGCATGCGCTACTTCACCGAGACGGGCCACCTGGTGTCGGGTGACTTCTACACCTTCTACCGGGGCAACCAGAGGAGCGCCGACCTGTTCGGCCTGCCCCTCACCGAAGCCTTCGCGCAGAAGCTGCCGGGCGGTGGGGTCTACATGGTGCAGTACTTCGAGCGCGCGCGCCTGGAGTTGCACCCCGACCTGCCCGCATCGCAGAGGTTGCAGCTTGGCGCGCTCGGGGCCGCCGCGCTGGAGGGGCGCACTTTCGACCGCGTGTCGCCAGTGCAGAGTACCGCCGCACGCGCCTATTTCATCGAGACCGGGCATACTATACAGGGCGGCTTCTACGAATTCTGGCGCGCTAACGGCGGGCTACGCTTGTTCGGTCTGCCCCTCAGCGAGGAGATACACGAAGACGGCGTGACGGTGCAGTACTTCGAGCGCGCCCGTTTCGAGTACCACCCTGAGTTCGTGGGCACCCCCTACGCGATACAGCTATCGCCATTGGGGTACACGGTCCTCAAGCAGGCAGGCTTCAACATCCCGATGGGCACGCTGGTGCGCTTCAACCCTCCCCGCCTGGCCGAGGGGCACACCGCCACCGTGGAGGTAGCGGCCTCGCCCGGCGTGAGCCTCACGGGGCAGTACGAGGGTCGCAGCCTGCACTTCACGCTGGACGAGGCGCGGGGGGTGGCCTGGGCGGTGCTGGGGGCCGTGCCATTCAACGACGTGGGGCCGCGTCAGGTCACCATCTCCCTGGTGAACGGCGACGGGGGCCGCCGCGTCATTACCCGCACGCTGGAGATAACGCCGTACAACTTCCCCAGCGAGACGCTCCGCTTCGACCCGGAGACCGCCGAGTTGCTGGACCCCGCCTATACAGGACCTGAGCTGGATACGCTGAACAGGATATTCTCAGGACGCACGCCGGAGAAGTACTGGAACGGTCCGTTCAGCATGCCACTTCTCGGTAACGTACGCGTAACCTCGAAGTTCGCCACCCGCCGCTGCTACAACTGCGCCCCAGGCTCGAAGCCGACCAGCTACCACGGCGGCATGGACATCGCTGTCAACGAAGGCACCCCCGTGCGTGCCCCCGCCGCAGGCAAAATCGTCTTCTCGGGCAAGCTGGACGTGCGTGGCAACACGGTCATCATCGACCACGGCCTCGGCGTCTTCTCCCTACTGGCCCACAACTCGCGCCTGCTGGTGCAGGAAGGCCAAATGGTGCAGCAGGGCGACCGGGTGGCGCTGTCCGGCAACACCGGCCTCTCCAACGGCCCCCACCTCCACTGGGAAGTGCACGCCAGCGGCCCGGCCGTCGAGCCGATGGAGTGGGTAAACAGGGCGATGCCGTGAGGAATTGGGAATTGGGATTTCGGAATTCGGATTTAGGTGGGTTCGGAGCAAATCCGAATTCCGAAATCCCAATTCCCAATTCGAAAGTCGTCTTCATGGGTACTCCGCAGTTCGCGGTGCCCTCGTTGCGGGCGTTGGCGGGGGAGCCGTACAGCCTCACCGTGGTGACGCAGCCAGACAAGCCCGCCGGGAGGGGAGGGCGAGTTACGCCGCCGCCCGTGAAGGTGCTGGCACAGGAGCTTGGCCTGCCGGTGTTGCAGCCGCCTACGTTGAAAGACCCCGATTTTCGCGCGCACCTTGCCGAGTTGCAGCCTGACGTGACGGTGCTGGTGGCCTACGGGGAGTACGTGGCACCCTCACTGTTGGAGTTGCCCAGGCGCAGCAGCATCAATCTGCACCCGTCGCTGCTGCCTCGCTGGCGGGGGAGCACTCCGGTCCAGTCCGCTATCCTGGCGGGCGACGAGCTTACGGGCGTGAGCATCATCCGCATGGACAGGGGCCTCGATACCGGTCCCATCCTGGCCCAGCGTACCACCCCAGTTGCACCAGGCGAGACCCACCCGCAGCTAGCCGAGCGCCTGGCCGCTATGGGCGCGGAGTTGCTGGTTGAGACGCTTCCCGGCTGGCTCAGGGGCGAAATCGAGCCTGTGCCGCAGACGGAGGAAGGGGCCACTCTCACCCGCACGTTGAGCAAGGAAGACGGCCTGATTGACTGGACCTCCCCCGCCGCGGAGATTGACCGCCGGGTGCGCGCTTTCCAGCCCTGGCCCGGCACCTATACCTTCTGGGAGGGCCGCCTGCTCAAAGTGCTGCGCGCCCGCCCTATTGTCGCACATGAGCAAGCGCATAGCCCTGGCACTGTATTCGTGTTGCAGCAGCCCGGTTCGCCCAGGTCGCTCGCGGTAAGTACCGGCCGTGGTGCCCTGGAACTGCTGGAGGTGCAACTGGCGGGCAAACCTGCCGTAGAGGCACGAGCCTTGCTTACCGGCTATCCTCAGATGGTGGGAAGCGTGCTGAGTAACGCGTGACTCGTAACGCGTGACAGGGCATGGGTTTTGCGCGTAATATTATTGCCCGGCTGCGCATTGTGTTGCACGCCACGGCTTTACACGTTACATTAGATACAAGACAGAGAGCAATTACGAATTACGAGTTACGAGTTACGAAAGGTAACCGATGGCAATTCGCACACCTGAACCGAGGCTCCCGCTGGAGCCGGAAGAGTACCCGCTGTACCAGCCGCCGAGGCGCGTCGGGTGCTCCGGCATCACCATCGTGACGCTGCTGGCGATAGGGACCTTCTTATTCCTGGTGTGGCGGGTCACCCCGCCTATGGCTAAGGCTATCACCGACTTCCCCAAGAGCATACCGATCCTGGGGCCGTTGTTGGACGATGGTGATGAAGAGACCGAGGCCGGTGCCGCCACCTTCCCGACCCAGACCGCCGAAGCGCTAGCCTCTCCTGTAATAACTGAGACTACTGCGGTGGTGGCTGCTGTATCGCCTACCGTCGCTCCGACCAGCACACCGGTCCCAGAGTACGTGCGGGTCGCCAACACTGGCGGGCAGGGCGTACGCCTGCGCAAAGAGCCGCGGCAGAACGCCGAGTTTGAGGTGGTGGCGCGGGAAGGCACCGTCTTCCAGATAATCGGCCCTGACACCCCCGACCCAACCGATTCCTCGATCACATGGCGCAACGTCGTGCTACCCAACGACGGCCGCCAGGGCTACGTGCAAAAGCGCTATCTAGAGGCCGCGCCGGGACCGAACCCGTAGGGTGGACGATGGACGATAGGAGACGAAAACTCAAAGGCGCAGAGGACGCTAAGAACGCGCAAAGAGGATGATGGTTTGGATGTGTGGCCGTTGCTACCCACCCCTCAGGCCTCAGTCTTCATCAGTCCCATCGTCTATAGTCTATCGTCCTCTTTGACACCCCACAGGGGCGGATGTACAATCAGGTATAGGGCGGTTATATGATGCTTTCTAACAACTAACAACTAACAACTAGCTCAGAGAGCGCAGGTACAAGATGAGCAAGAGCCGGGTCGAACGCGAGATAGAGGAAATACTTAGCAAGTACGACGAAGAGAAGGGCGAGAAGACGCGGGGGCAGCGTGAGGACCGGCAGGTGGTGGATTTCCGCCCCAACCGCACCCTTCCGCCGAGACCCGGCCGCTATAGTCGCAGTACGCCCAGCTTCACGATGCCCAACTGGAAGCGGCTTAGCTCGGGCCAGTACATGCTCATGGCTTTCGGCGCGGCCCTGATGGCGATGCTAGTGGGCACATTCTCCAGCCTGCTCGCCACGCTGTTCATTCTCCTGGCCGTGGTGCTGTTCATCGTGCCGATACTCCTGTACGTCCAGAACGGCACCACCAGCGGCGGCTGGTCGCCCACTACCGAGGAAAAACGCTGGCGCGGCCAGGTAATCAACATGCACGACCGCACCCGCCGCGACCCTAACGACCCCCTCGAAGGCATCAAGCGCTTCTTCCGCAGGCGTTAAAGGGACGAAAACGCAAAGAACGCGCAAAGAGTATGATGGTTTGGAGAGTACAAAGAGGACCAGGGTACATGTGTTGTACTCTGGTCCTCTTGCTTGAATAACATCTCTTAATCTCTGCGGGTTCTTTGCGTCCTTTGCGTCTTTGCGTTTTCGTCTCCTTTGCTACTACATATAGGTGACCGCTCCAATTGTGGCGAGTTGCCTACGGGTTCAGGAGCTTGAAGGAGTCGAAGAAGTCGCGGATGGTGGCGGCCTCGGTGGTCTCGTCGGGGGCGATGGCGAAGACGGTGTAGACTCGCTGCTGGGCGGCATATATCCGCCAGATGCGGTAGTTGCCCTCACTATCGCGCTGGCGGTACTCTTTGCCGGGGTAAGCGCCCAGGGTAATGTCCTGCTCCGACAGCACCTTCCCTTCCGACGTCGCCATCATGAAGGCCCTGTTGAGGCTCTCCTCGTTACCCGGCGCGGTGAGGTCCGTTTCCCCTGCGAGGTACTTCACGCCATAGGTGACACCAGCTTGCTTGCCCCCTAATGTGGTCTTGCCGCTGCTATCGTAGCTGTAATCGGGGTAGTGTGGCATGAGCACCGAGAAGTTGCCTGCCATATCGATATGCTCGCGCCAACCGCCGTCCCCCGCTTCAATGCCGAAGGATAGTAATCTGGCGTCCCGTTCTATCAAGTTAGCACCGTCTGGTAGCTTGAAGTCGAAGAAGCCTGGCTGCAACTGGCTTGCATTGAGCAGCTCATCACGCTCGATAAAAATGGTGCTGGTAAACACCTGCTTGTCGCCTTGTCGCCCGAGTGACCGCCACACCGATTCCGCGCGCCTATACTGTCCTGTCTCCGAGTCGATCCAGTAAGTCCTGGTCAAAGTAGCTTCGGTAGCGGTGACCTCTCCCGGTGTGGGTGTTTGCGCGGGCTGTCCAATAGGCAACTCCACACCGACCTTCACCACCGGGTGATTGTCCATCCAGGTGTTCCCAAGAACACGGGCTTGAGGGTTTCTATCCAGGAGCTTTGACAGGGCATCAGGGTCGGGGCCGTACCATTGCAGGTAGTCAGGGTGGTAAGGGTACTTGAGGACCACATTGGCAGCAGGGCGAACATCCGGGTCGCCTGTGACGTGCAGGTATAGCGCATCATCCTCCAGCCACATTTCGCGAGGCCCAACACTATCCGTAGATATGCCGACATCTGCCGGAACCGCCGCCCAGATGTCATCGGAAGCAGTGAGATGCATTAGCAGGTGATTATCCCCATTGGCAAACCAGATTTCCCTGGACCGACTTTCAGGCCGAGGGAACATGCCCTCCACAGGCGGTTCGTTGCGTTCGGTGACCACAATATGGCGAACCTTGCCGGGCGGCACAAAGTTGGCGATAGCCTCCTTGGAGATGTCAGGAGTTGGAGCAGCGGGAGCCTTTCCCTTGGCAATTACCTCTTGGAGCCGGGCATCACCCATTCTCCCATCCATAGCGGCCTGTATCGTGCCCTGGGCATCAATTACGTAGGTCGCGGGTATGGACCCCACGTCATACGGTATAGAGTAGGGTACCTCTACATGCAGGAAAGGCCAGTCATAGCTTTTGTCCCGCAGGAATTCCGCAACCATGTCCTTAGTATCGCGGGGGCCTATCGAGACATTGACTAGCTGTACGCCTCTGTCTGCGATAGCTACCTGTTGCAGGTCGGTTAGCAGCTCGCGGCAGGAAGGACACCATGTGCCCCAAAAAACCAGCACTATCACGCTGCCCCGATACTGCGAAAGGGAAACGGCCTCACCCGTGCGAACGTCTGTAGCGGTGAACTCGGGCGCGGGGCGGCCTATGTCGAGTATAATGTGCCCCATACTTTCAGCCGTAAGAGTTGCGACGGCCCCTTGCTCGCTCAGCACCACTTCCGACGAAGCCAGGTTCCCCAGCACCGAAGGCTTCACCGGCACGCGCCCCGGCAGGCCACTCCAGAACAGCGCCAACCCCAACACAAGGCCCGCTGCCAGCATAACACCCACGCCACTTCGTGCTATCCGCGACCACCCCGACCCGGAGTGAACCCGCACAGAGACGTGCGAGCGGGCGGGTGGCGTGGGAAGTTCCTGTAGAGGCTCTTGTGTCACGGGGCCGGGACTCACCACCTCGTCACTAAGCGCCTTGCGCAGGCTGGATAGCGCGGCATGCGCGTCGGGTGTGTGCACCGGCATTCCGAGCAAGCCGCTCACCTCGATTGCGCCCTTGCGCATCTCATCAACTTGAGCCTGGCATTCGGCACAGCTTTCCAGGTGGGCCTTCAACTCGGCCGCTTCCCCACCTGCCAGTTCGCCGTCAAGGTAGGCACGCAACCTACCTTCATCGTGTACGGCGTCGTCAATAAGTCCTGTCATTTGACTGTCCTTTCCAGCATGACCTGCCCAGGCTGCCCTGCCTCTTCCCCGGAGCCGTAAGCCTCCCGAAAAGCCCTCTCGGCCCTCACCAGCAACGTGCCAATCGAGCCGGGGGCCACCTCCAGCGCCTCCGCGCACTCGGCGTAAGACAGCCCCGCATAGCGCAACAGCAATAGCCTGCCCTGCCGCTCGGGTAGCGAAGCCAGCACCTCCCGCACGCGCCTGTTCTCCTCGGCTCGCAGCACTTCCACCGCGGGGTCGGGGTGCCCGGCATGGCTGATGGCATGTTCCCGGCGCTCCACCCGCTCGGCGCGCTGCCTGCTCCGACCTTCGCCTTTGAGCGAGTTGTAGCCCCGGTTGAGGGCCACGCGGCACAGCCAGGCAAGCAGGCTGCTGCCCTGGTACGACCTGGGCGGGTTGCGGTAAAGCTCCAGGAACGTGTCCTGGCTGAGGTCTTCAGCCCACTCGCGCACGCGCACCAGACCGTAGAGCACCCGGTACACCCCGGCGTGGTGCCGCAGGAAGAGGGCCTCAAAAGCGAGGTCGTCACCCTGGAGCATGCGGTCCAGCAGTACACTATCCGAGTCGGTCATCGCCCCTTCTCTCATGTGATGGGTCTAGCCTTATCTACCCTGTTAACACCACCGCAAGCGGCTTTGTGACACATCCCGCCGCGCAAAAATAAATCGAGCCTTGCATAAGACGAAAGCTGGACCCGGCATCCGTGACCACTCTCCCCAGGGGATATTCACATTATTGCAGCAGCCTTTACGCGCATGGTAGAATACTGGTAGAGGGCACAAGAGTTGCACAGCCCCAGGTGAAACATACCTTAGAATTCGAGGGATGAGGATAGAGAGTAGAGAAGGGTAGAGGCAGATGCATCAGAATGCCCCCGTATTGGTGTTGAACCAGAATTTCGAGCCGCTGAACGTGTGTAACGCCCGGCGCGCGCTGGTGCTCGTGCTGTGCGGCAAGGCGGAGGTGCTGGAGCTGAACCACCAGATCGTGCACACCCCCAGCATGAGCATCCACTGCCCCTCGGTCATTCGCCTGTCGCACATTATTCGCCGCCCCCAGCCCCGCGCCCGCCTCAGTCGCCGAGAGATTTTCATCCGCGACAACTACACCTGCCAGTATTGTGGCGTGCGCACCCGCGACCTGACGCTGGACCACGTTATCCCGCGCAGCAAGGGCGGCCCCCACACCTGGGAGAACCTGGTGAGCGCCTGCAAGAACTGCAACCACCGCAAGGGCGGCAAGACGATAGCCGAGGCGCGGATGCCCCTGGCCCGCGCTCCCAAGGAACCCAAGGCCAACGTCTACCACATGATCTACCGCTACATGGAGAACGGCCCGCTTGACGAGTGGCTGCTCTACCTGCCCGGCATGCAGAAATACCAGCAGTACTCCGCCAGCCACTAGGCTGAAGCCGGTTGAGCTTCAGCCACGCCCCCTCACGTCATCTACGTGCGGGGGTTTTGCTTTTCCTTTATAGTAATATGGCTCACGGAGATGTAAGTGATTTACCCTACAGGAGTGGATAAAGGGCAAGACAAGACATGTCCATACCTCACCATCGAACTGAATATCAGCCACCGCAGAGCGCTGAAGAACTAGTGCAACGCTACGAAGCCGGAGAGCGCTACTTTGCGGACGCTGAGATCCCGGAGGGATCGGACCTCCGCAATAGTACGCTTTCCAGCTCTATCTTCGAGCGCATGTTGCTCACTGAAATTGATTTCAGAGGCGCCAATCTCCGCGATGCCAGTTTCAGGGACTGCAATGTCAAGTGCTCAGATTTTCGAGGGGCGGATCTTGAAGGCGCAACCTTCAGAGGTTCGTTACTTGAAGCGACATACTTCGGAAGTGCAAACTTAACCGGCGTCAGTTTTGCCGGAGCATTCGTTTATGGCTATGAGCTAAAAGACGGTGATATGCCAGACGCAGAAGGACAGTTCTAAAATACCAAGACATTAGCAATCTCACACTAACCAAACGCCAAGACCAACCCCCAACGAGGAGGGCCTGATGCTGGACATCAGATTGATACGGGAGGAGCCGGACAGGGTACGCCAGGCTCTTACCGACCGCAACGAAGACCCGGCGGTCGTGGACCGCGTGCTGGAGCTTGACGAGAAGCGGCGCTCCATACTGGTGAACAAGGAGCAACTACAGGCCCGGCGCAACGAGCTATCGAAACAGGTGCCCAAGACGAAGGACGCAGACGAGCGCAACAGGCTTATCGAGGAGTCGAAGGGCATCGGCCCACGTATCTCGGAGCTCGAACGCGAGACGGATGCGGTGGAAGCGGAGCTACGCGACGTGGTGCTTGGTATCCCCAACGTGCCCGGCCCGCATACTCCGGTGGGCAAGGGCGAAGAGGACAACGTGGTGGTGCGCACCTGGGGCGAGCCAAAGCAGTTCGACTTCGAGATAAAGGACCACATGGACATCGGCCTGGACCTGGGCCTGGTGGACTTCGAGCGGGCGTCCAGGATAAGCGGCTCGCGTTTCTACGTGCTCACCGGGCTGGGCGCTCGGCTGGAGCGGGCACTCTTCAACTTCATGCTCGACCTGCACACCACCGAGCATGGTTACACCGAGATAATGCCCCCCGTGCTGGTGAGCGAGGCGAGCATGACGGGCACCGGGCAGCTACCCAAGTTCGCGGAGGATATGTACAAGCTCTCGGACGATGAGCTTTACCTCATCCCCACCGCGGAGGTGCCAGTCACCAACCTGCACCGCGAGGAGATACTGGACGCCAACCAGCTACCTATCTACTACACGGCGTACACCCCATGCTTCCGGCGCGAGGCGGGGTCGTCGGGGCGGGACGTGCGCGGGGTAATCCGGGTGCACCAGTTCAACAAGGTGGAGATGGTGAAGTTCACCACTCCTGAGACGAGCTACGAGGAGCTTGAGAGCCTCACCGCCAACGCCGAGGAGGTGCTGCAACGGCTCAACCTCCCCTACCGGGTGGTGTCGCTGTGCACCGGCGACCTCGGCTTTAGCTCGGCGCAGACTTACGACCTGGAGGTGTGGCTGGCCGGGCAGGGCACCTACCGTGAAATCTCGTCGTGCAGCAACTTCGAGGACTTCCAGGCCCGCCGCGCCAACATTCGATACCGCCCCGACGCCGAGGCCCGGCCCCGATTCGCGCACACGCTGAACGGCTCCGGTCTAGCTGTGGGGCGCACCTGGGCCGCCATACTCGAATACTACCAGCAGGAAGATGGGTCTGTCATCATCCCCGGCGTGCTGCGACCTTACATGGGCGGCCTCGAAGTCATCCGCCCCAAATACGCCGACGCCGAGTAGCTGATGTAACTGCGTAGGGTAGTTAATCTGTAGGGGCACGGTGTTGCCCTGGAGGATAAATGGAGAACCCGTGGAACACTGCTCTATGGATGCAGTTCGGTGCGGCCATAGACGTGCTTGAAAAGGCCCTGGTGGCCTGCCCCGACTCGCTTTGGCGGCAGCGCCTCTGGAACGTCCGGTCGGATGGCTCCGTGCCGCCGGAGTTTGCCGAGTTCTGGTACCAGGCGTACCATGCGCTCTTCTGGCTCGACCTGTATCTTTCCGGCTCCAGGGAGGAGGAATTTGCTCCCCCGGCTCCCTTCACCTGGGTTGAGCTTGACTTCCCGTGGGTGGTGCCTGCTCAGCCCTACACTAGGGAAGAACTACACGCCTATCTTGCGACTACGCGCCAGAAGTGCCACACCACGCTAACCGCGCTGACGGACGAGCAGGCACGCCGGGTCGTTCAGTACCCCTGGGCAGAGGGGAAGTCAGTCAGCTACTTTGAGCTACAGCTGTACAACATGCGGCACGTCCAGGAACACGCGGCTCAATTGAGCCTCTTTCTAGGACAGAACGGCGTCCCTGACGAGGCGCTTGAGGCAGTGGCACGAGCGAAGGGCGACGCTGCAAGCAATACAACGAAACAGGAAACCGAGATTCAACATGCAAATGAAACAACTGGGTAGAATCGTAGCTACCCTCGGTATAACAGCATTGCTACTCGCGGCGGGCTGCGGCGATGGTGCAGGCACAACGCCCGCCATCGCGCCCACTGCTACGTCGGGGGCGGAGGCCGCGCCCAAGATTGCCATGCCGGTGCTGGCAGTGACCGACCTCGTGGTGGGCCGCAATCGCTTCGTGTTCGGCCTCGCCGATGAAGCCACGGGGCAGCCCATAAACGACACGCCCCAGGTGACCATACAGTTCTTCAAGGTCCACCCGGACGGTACGGCCACCAAGATGAGCGACGCCAACGTGGTGGCGCATGGTGAGAACCTGCCTGCGTTCCTGTTTGTCGCCCAGGCCGACTTCCCCGAACCGGGCGATTGGGGCGCGCTGCTCACCATCCAGCGGGAAGGGCAAAAGTCCTACCAGAGCAGGCTTGAGTTCAAGGTGGTGGCCGACAGCGCCGTGCCAATGGTAGGCGAGGTGCCACCCCTCAGCCAGAACCAGACGATCAAGGACGACCCAACCCTCGACTACATCTGCTCGGCCCAGCCCCACGACAACATGCACAACATGACCATCGCGGACGCTGCTAAATCGGGCAAGCCCACGCTCATCCTGTTCGCCGCGCCCGGCTTCTGCCCCAGCTTCACGTGCGGCCCCAACCTGGAAATCGCCCAGGCGCTGGAGGAGAAGTACCGCGACAAGGTCAACTTCATCCACATAGAGACCCCCAACACGATCCAGGACCACAGGCACACGCTGCCCGTGGAACCTACCCACCGCCAGAACCCCGGCCATTACGGCATCCTCCTGCCCGACACCCAGACGATGGAGGAGTGGGGCCTGCAAAGCGAACCCTGGATATTCCTGCTCGACAGCCAGGGCAAAGTAGCCTCCCGCTTCGAGGGCGGCCTCACGCTGGACGAGGTTGAGCCGGAGTTGGCGA
>JALZHG010000269.1 GCA_030914045.1 Chloroflexota bacterium
TCGGGCTCCAGCACCATGTCGGCGTAGAAGTTGGAATTGGTGCCGTCGTGTTGGATCACCGGCACCCCGTTTGGCGTAGATCTCTTCTCCCAGCCCATGGCGTAGAAGATGTCCTTATCACCTTCCCGGACGGCGGGGCGGTGCATAGCTGCAACCCCCTCGGGCGAGAGGACCGACGTATCGGCGTAACGTCCAGCGTTGAGTTGAGCTATCAGGTAGTGGGTCATGTCTTGTGCGCTGGAGATGAGGTAGCTGCTTGGCGTAGCGGCCCGCGAATAGGGCGCTTCGAAGCGCATGGGGAAGCCGAACCAGGACCGATGACCGGTGGCCAGGCCGTGGCGCTGCGCGTCGGTCTGGTTGGTGAACGAATGGCTCATATCCAGGGGAGCGAAGATGCGTTCCTGGACGTAAGATTCGTACGATTGGCCGGCAACCCTTTCCACAATCAGCCCCAGTACGTCGTAGTTGGCGTCCGTGTACTCGAAGGCGGCACCGACGCGATGGTTGAGCTGCACATCGCTCAGAGCGCGCACCCGTTCTTCGAGGGCGTCGTCGCTCATGTCATTGCTGCGCATGGGCTTAAACGAAGTGTCTTCCGGCAGGCCGCTGGTGTGGTTGAGCAGGTTGCGGACCGTGATCTGATTCGAGGCCTCTCTGTCGGCCACGTGGAACCAGGGGACGTAACGCTGCACAGGCGCGTCTAGATCTACCTTGCCCGCCTCGGAGAGCTGCATGATCGCAAGGGCGGTAAAGGACTTGGACACCGAGGCGAGGATGAAGGGTGTCTGCGGGGTAACGGCTCGCCCGGAGGGGTCGGCCTCACCGAAGCTCTCGAGATGCACGACCTCATCGTCGTGCACGATGGCGTAAGCCAAGCCGGGGATGTGCACCTCGCGCATCTCCTTCTGGATGTAGGCGTCGATGGCGGCGAAGTCGGGATCGGCGGCCGGTGAGGCTTCGCCTTGGGCGAAGGCTGAGGCGGGAGCGATCAGGCACAGGGCCAACACGACTATCCCCAGCGCCAGCAGGCGTTTATGCGGTTTCAAGGTAATGGCACGCACGATGGTCTCCTTGTGGTCGTGTCTGTCACGGGCGATATGGTTCGTCGGAGCTGCTTAAAATTGCGAAGCCCCCAAGGTGTTGGTGAGGCCCTCGGAGGCTCCTATTCTCTCCTTCGGTTCAGGCAGGCTTAGGTGCCTGCGATACCACTTGCGGTACCGGTGCTACCGTCGTCGCTCTGACAGTCGCAGGGCCACGCCAGAACTTCCAGTCGAAGATGACCAACCCGATCACCACGACGAACCACACCGCAACACCGACCCAGGACAACTGTGCCAGGGCCGCGCTCACGAACACCGCCCCGGCAAGCATTCCGAGGGTTCCCTCAGCGGCGTGCATAACGAGGGTCATGAACACGCTACCGCCGGTGTGGTTGAAGACCCATGTGGCCGCGAACGCAAAGGCGATCGGCCCCAGGAGTCCGACCGGGGGGATCTCATGCGCAAAGACGAGCGGCACATGCCAGAGGGCCACGAGCGGCGCGAGGATCAGGGTGGCGACCAGCGGTGAACGGCCGGATCCCTGCAGTCCGGGCAGGGCGAAGCCTCGAAAGCCCGGCTCCTCGCCCATCGGCCCATTCAGGGGATGAATCAGTTTTATCCCAAACACCATGACGATGGCGGTTAAGGGGGGCAAGGTCGCCAGTGACGGGGCGGGAGCGCCGAGCGCGACGTTGAGAGCCCAGGCGACCGCAGCGGCCGTCAGCGGGATGCCCAGTGCCGCGGCGTACCAGTACCACCTCACGCGCCAGCGGATCATCCGGGAGCCAAGCTCACGCAGCCCCGCCCAGCCCTGGGTGATGGGGATCACGATGAGGGCGGCGAGCACCGGCCCGGGGAGGAGGGGCCCGGTGGCCCACGACACGCCCATGGCATAGAGCGGCCAGGGCCACCACGACAGGGCGAACATCAGGACGAAGAACGAGATGATCGGGTGTCGTCTCACCACGTTCAGAGGACGCGACATCATACCGATGCCCTCCTTTCAGTGAGTTCTGCAGACATTCTCATAACCTCCTCTAGCTCGTACGTTTGCGACATCTCCGCAGTCCCTGTTGCTTGCGGAAAGGATCTTCCTATGGCTTGCCTCCTTCCGGCGCTTGCATCACACGCCTCTGGCTGGACTTCTTCGGTGCTGGCGGCGCGTCGGGATGTCCGCCACCAGATTGGCGATGACCTCTGTTCGTGCCGACGGCTTGCGTGCGGCAATTGGGTTTCGTGGGTAGAACCTCAGAACCGCACCCTGGACAGTGGGATACCCCGTCGGGGAGGAGGCGCATCTCGGGGTGACCGCACTCCTCGCAGGCGTGGCTTCCAAGGGCGTCCGGCAGAGTGATTATCTGCTGGAGTGCCTCCAGGACGCTGTGACTCGGCGCGTAGCCACACAATGAGCACTGAATCCCATTGTGGCCACTGGGTGACAACTCGCCCGCTTCGCAGCTGGGACAGATGAGGGAGTGAGATCCGGATGCTAGAGCTGAAGGTTTCACTTTGTATGTCCTTTCCTTGCCATCACTGACCTAAATCACTGACCTAAATCACTGACCTGAGCATAAGTGCGTGCCGGGTAGGAGCGCATCTATCCAAAGGTACGGTTGTGGATAGGTTTTGCAGATGGTGCTAGAAGGATGCCTCGACCATATTAGGTGCGTCGAGGACTGGTTGGGTAACCGGAACTACTACTCGGAGACGAGGTGCAGTTCGCGCGCGCGTGAGATTGCTTTGGTACGGTTGTCTACTTCGAGCTTGCGCAAGAGGCTATGGACGTACCCTTTGACGGTGCCGACCTCGATGAATAGTCGGGCGGCTATCTCCCGGTTGGAGAGGCCCTCGGCGATCAGCGTGAGCACCTCCTGTTCGCGTGCGGTCAGGGGATCGAGTAGCGGTTGATCTTGCCCCTGAGCGTACCCGCCAGGTACCGGTGGATCGGTGCTCGTGTGAGGTGATTCGAACGCCGCCAGCAACCGCCGCGCATAGCCGAGTAAAGCGCGTTGGCGTGAGTCACGGGGTCCCTTGCGCCCTTTGAAGAGCTCTGCGAGCAGGGCCGCCATCGGCGCTCCCTCGTCCACGAAGACGCGCACGTAGCCTTCGGCTTCGGCGTGTACAAGGGCTCTTTCGAGCGCAGCAAGTGCCTCACTCGATTCGTGTTGCGCCTGCAGGGCCAGCGCGCGCAGGGCCAGGATCTCGATGACGCTCCCCATCCGCCCGCCACCCTCCGCTACCCTAAACAACCGATCGAGCAAACCCAGCGCATCGTCGAGGTAAGAGCCCATCGAGTCTAGCCGTCCCTGAGCAATGAGTACACGTACCAGGGTCAAATACTCCTCCTCACGAGGATAGTTGGGCTCGTCGTCGGCGCCGAGCCCGCTGGCTTCGGCCCAACTCACGGCTGCAGGGAGATCGTCTTGCATGAGGGCAAGCCTCGCCTGCGCTGCCTCACCGCGTGCGACCAGGCGTGGAGCGAAGTCGCGCTGGCGAGCTAGATTAGCGAACTCCTCCAGCGTTGCGAACGCATCGGCGCCCCGACCGCGAGCCTGCTGCAGACGAGCGAGGGACAGGTGGCCGTGCGTGACTACATCCGCCTCGACCATTATTGCTCCGGCGACCAGATCCGTTCCGCGCCTCAGATGACTTTCGGCGGAGTCGAGATCGTTCCATTCGCGGTGGATGTCTCCGAGGCCCATGTAGTAAGCCGCGCTATTGATTAGATCCCGCACCCCGTACCGTCCCGACGCTACCTCGGCCGCTTCCTCGTAAGTGGCGACCGCCGCCCGGAGACGGCCCTGCAGCGCCCGCATCCGCGCGAGGTGGTTGATGCCATTCAACAGCGCGATCAGGGCACCAGAGGCACGGAACGACGCGATCGCCTCCTCCAACGGACGTTCGTTGGCGGGCGTCACGTCGCCGCTCACCTGATACGCAAGAACCGCGTTGGCCCCCGCGGACGCACGCTCTCGCGCCGTTGCTTCCGTCTCTGGGAGCAGATCCAGCGCCCGACGTCCCATGGCAACGCAGCGTTCGAAGTCACCGTAGAACCGCGCGATGGCCGCACGGATCACGGCTGCTCGACCCAAGATGGTGCGAGCTTCATCTGTGGTCGGGTTTCCGGGTATACACCGTTCGGCTTGTTGTAGGCTGGCCTCGGCAGCATCCGGGCGATTGGAAAACACAAGCGCTAATGCGCGAATAGTGCAGAGGA
>JALZHG010000080.1 GCA_030914045.1 Chloroflexota bacterium
GTCCGTTATCGGGTAGCCGAACACCGCGAGACCGCCAAAGCGCCGCCAGTAGTCGCGGAACTCGGCATGGATGTACTTGCCGGTCTCAGGGAAGTAGAGAGGCGGCTGGTAGTTGGGATCGGGCGGGGTAGGGGTGGGAACGAACACGGTCAGGGGCAGGTTTGTCCTGGTCGCGCTGGGCAGCGGCTCGACCTTCCAACCGTCGCGGAATATGGGCATGGCGGCCTTCCAGGTGCCGTCGCGCCTCAATAAGCCGAAGAAGTCCTCGTGCGACTCGCGGCCCGCGCCCACGCTCCCCCCGACCGGCAGGTCCCAAAGCTGCCACTGCATCAGCCCCGCAAGGTTGGCTTTGTTCGCCCAATCCACCATCGTCCGGTAGAGGAAGGTCTGGTGCTGCTCGTTATACTCGGGCGCGGTGCAAGCCGGGCCGCTGGGCCAGCCGGTCTCCTGCAACACCAGCGGCTTGTTCGAGTGGGCGCGTATGTAGCGGATCTGCCAGTCCATGTCGCCCGCGTTGTAGCTGTGCCAGCTAAGGAAGTCGCTCAGGTCGGCGGGGGTAAGGCCGCGCACCGGCTCCTCCTCGTAAGGCGCGCCTGTGTCGTCCGCCGTAAAGAGGTTCTTGTAGTCGGCCATGCCCACCGTGAGCAGGTGGTTGGGGTCCAGACGGCGGATTTCGGCGGCCATCCTCGCCATCCAGGCGATTATCACCTGCGGCTTCTTCACCTCCTGCCAGGTCTTGTAGTGCTCAGGCTCGTTGTGCAGGTCCCAGGCGAGTATGCGGTCGTCGCCTGCGAACGCGGGGATGATGTCGCGCAGGTAGCGCAGGTTGCGGGCCTCTATCTCGGCCTCCTGCATGCCCGAACGCCTGTCGTCCTCTGGGTCGTAGAAGTCGAACAGGGCCACTATCACCTTCATGTCAAGCTCGCCCGCGATCTGCACCATCTGGCGCAGCCTGTCCAGGTATTCGGGCACTACCGCACCGGTAGCCCTGTCGGTCCAGCCGTTGACTGGCTTGTAGGGCACCAGGATGCGCACCGAATTGACGCCAAGCTCGCGGGCGCGTGCCAGGTCGGCGCGGGTCTCCGGCCCGTTCCATTTCTTCCACATATCGGCCCAGGGGCGGTCCTTCGGGTAGAAGTTGGTGCCCTTCAGCTTGATGGGCACGCCCCGCAGCATAAGCTGGTTGCCCTGCACGGTGACGAAAGCGCTCTGCGGCTGGGCGACGATGGACGATGGACGATAGATGATGGAAGACGTGAGGAGAAGGAGCAGGGCGAACAGGGTGCGCGCTGCTTTTGCGTGCCGGAGGTTGGTCATGCGGGAGACGTGCTCTTTCTAGTGACTGGGAAGGGCGAACTGCGGTATAGCTATTTCTACCAGGATATACGGGTGAATTGCAAGACCGGGCGAGATGAAATCCGAACAGGTTTACGGAGACGGCACGGGTGGTGTCAAGGGCGCGGGAAGCGTGGGTACCGACATAGGTAAGCTTTCGGGAGGGATGCCACCCGAGACATCCATGTGCATGACGATGTTAGGCTCCTTGGGGGAGTATTTCACCCTGACTCGCCTCCAGCTCCAGTACCAGGAATGGCGCGAGTCACGCATACTTTCAAGAGGTCCATACGCCCTGCTAAGTGACTGGCTGTAAAAGGTCTGCTTAAAGGTGCTAGGCCCACCGTAGGAGTCATAGTGCTCGGTCAGCACCGCGTCGTCCGGCAGCAGTTCCCGGACCATTGCCTTCAGCACCTGTAGGTCGCGGTGGGCTGTATCGAACTCAAGGCGGCTTATACGAGCGGACGAGGGTGCCGCCTCCTGCGGGCCATCCACCCAGTAGGTGACTCTGTATCTGCCATCGTAGAGCAACCCTGTCAGGGTGACAGCCTTAAGTTCGTGCGTAAAGGAGCCGTCCAGCTTATGATCGTACTCCCATTCCCTGCGGGTCGATCCCAGGCCGGCGCTAACCACATCTGCCCTGGGCGCGGGGCTGGGCAAGACCTCCATGCAGCCGGACAAGAGCGCGCCAAGCGCAACAACCAGCAGCACCCGGCGCGATGAAAGCCACGGTCCGGCAACCTTGCCGCTTCGCATGTACTCAATCCCTCCCGGCAGACAAAAGAGCTACCCCGTCTGACGCTCGCACGTCCCGACAAGTAAAACGGGGCGTGGCTTGGAAGGTTGCGGGCTGTTGCAGTGTTTGGAAGGTCAGGCGTGGGGATTGGGTTGCCCGTGCAGTGCCGCTCTGAAGTCCACTATGAAGGGTTGTGCGTACTCTGGGTAGGCAGAGCCTGCGAACAACAGGGCTACCATGCACGACTGGCGAGCCGCCCACCAGTACACCCTACGCGCCACCTGTTCGTTCATCTCCATTTCCGAAGCGGCAAAGAACTCGTGCCACTTATCCGGCGGCACGTACCACCATAGGAGCGGACCCACGTCTCTCATGGGGTCGGATAGGGAAGCGGCGTCCCAATCGAGCAGGTAGATTCTCTCACCGGCAACCAGGAAGTTATAGAAGTTGGGGTCTGCGTGCGTGGGCACAAGCTCGACAGGCTCAAAGGCGCGCGACTGCTCCCGGAGTTCGGTCACCAGAGGAGAAAGCTCGGCCCTATGCGATGGGTCGGATAGTGCTGCTAACTGCGTTTCGAAGCCTCTTAGCTCGCTGTCGATATATTCTGCGTGCCTTACCTGCTTACCCTTACTCAGCAGCGCCGTAAGCACCAAGTCGTGATGGTACACCTGGATGAGCTCCGCCAGTTGGGGGAGGTGAAGCGGGAACCACTCACGCTCAGGGCGAATGCCCTGCACGTATTCCTGGACGATGTAGAGCCTGCCCTCATGTCTGCCCGCGGCCAACACCCTGGGTGCTACGCCTAATTCTGCCACCCGCTGAAGGGCCGGGGCCTCTACATCGAACTTGATGAAAATATCCAGTCCGTCGCTCGTGGCAATGTAGCTCTCGCCCGTCATTCCGGCAGTGGGTTTTCGCAGTACCCAGTCTCGTCCTGGGAAGTGGGAGGTAAGTATATCGGTGGCCTGTAGATTCATCGGATCGTAGCTATGGTGCTGGTGTCTTTTGCTGTTCCAATATGGGGGTCTGATCCGCCTCCGACTGCTTCTCGCGTAGATACGGCCTCAATGCAGAAAGAGCCTCCTGTGGACGAGCGGAGTCGACTATGTAAGTCTTGCCGTTATAGTCCAACCCCCAGGGCACGTGGTCGGCACCCTGAGATTTGGAGTAGAAGCGTACTTCCACGCCGCTGGGCAGAGTCAAGCCGATGACCAGAAAGGGATAATCATCGGTATGGGTAATGAGCGGCTCATAGGTACCCTCCCGGACAGTCATTGCTGGGTCGTCTAGAAACGAAAAGAACTTTGCGGCAACCTCCGGAGGCACCGCAACTGTGAAGGCTACACTTTGCGCTCTAGATCCCGACGAGAAGTTGCCTTCGCCTATGAGGCCGGAGGGGCTGTTGTCCAGCGAATAGCGTGCATTAATTGGCGCGGCGGGCGATAGGCCATCCCAATTATCCACGATGCCTACATGGGTGGCCCCGCTCAACCTGGGAAGGCCAATTTGCGAAGCCAGCATCGGCGTCGAGGTAGGGTCGGGCGTGGAAGTAACGTCTGCGGAGGAGGGAGAGGGGCTGGGTTCAGGCACGGTAGGCACGGCAGTCACCATCGTCATGGTCGAGGCGACGGGTGGGACGATGGAAGTACCACAGCTACTGAGGGCCAGAACCGATAGCGCGAGCAGGAACGGCATGCAAAGCTTCAAGATTCTCCTCACGGGCTACATAAAATCGGCAGTTGAAGATCACCGTCCCTCACCCCAACCGCCGATGCGTATGACCTCACCTACGTTTACTCGCGAAAGTGCACTCTCCGCATCAGGTATGAGAGGCAGAAGTGACTGAATGCTGTTACTTTTCGCCCTGAATAAGACTAGGGCAATGTTCCGCATGCCGATAGTCTGCTGGTGAGACATACCTCGTTCTACAGTCATAAACACGTCGAAGAATGGCTCCGCTAGGTCAAGTAGGGCGCCATTCTTTATGCCCGACCAACCCGTCTCCGTGACCGTAGCAACATTATGACTGGGAAGCTCTCGCTTTAGTTGTCGGGGCAGGCATTCGTCCAGCAGTATCCTCATCTTCCTTACGTCACTAATGCCTGCTTAAATACCTCAAGCACACCCACCGCTTGCTCTCGCGTGACCGCCGGAAAGTCATCCAGGAAACTGTCCAGCGGCTGTCCCTCGGCCAAGTAATCAAGCAGATTCTGAATGGGCACTCGTGTGCCCATGAAAACGGGCATGCCGCCCAGTATCTCCGGGTCGCGATTGATAAGCTGGTCTTCCTGAATAATCATGGTTCCTCCATTTGGGAATTGGGATTTCGGAATGCGGATTTAGAAGAACTCCTATCAAATCCGAAATCCGAAATCCCAATTCCCAAATCACGGTCCTACTTTATCTTCTTCCGCTTGCTGCTAACATAGTCCACCAGGATGTACTCGCCCAACGCCTCCGGGGTGGCGTAGAAGGCGCGGCCCTTGTTCACCTTGGTCATCTGCTCCACGAAGTCGGCCATGTAGTAGCTGCGTTCCAGCATGAAGGTGTTGATCGTTATCTGGTCGCGGGTGCAGCGCACTACCTCTCGCATCGTCTCCTGTATCGTGCGGAAGGTGGGGGGGTAGTTGAAAAATACCTCGCCGTCTTCCAGGTGGGCGGTTGGCTCGCCGTCCGTAATGACGATTATCTGCTTGTTGGGCGACTTGCGCCTGCCGAGTAGCTGCCGCGACAGCATGAGCGCGTGCTGCAAGTTGGTGCCGTACTGGTACTCGCTCCAATCAAGCTGGGGCAGCATCTCCGGCTTCAACTCCCGCGCGTAACCCGAGAAGCCGATGATGTACAGGTCGTCCTTGGGGAACTGCGAGCGTATGAGGTGGTTCAGCGCCAGGGCCACCTTCTTGGCCGCCAAGAAGCAACCCCGAAGCAGCATGGAGCGGCTCATGTCTATCAAGAGGCAGGTGCTCGACTGCGTCATGTACTCGGTGGAATAGACCTGGAAGTCCTCCGGCTTGAGTTGCACCACCAGGTCGTGCAGACCTTCCGCCCGCTCCCGTCCCGGAATGTGCGCTCTAGGCACGCGTGGCCTGCGCTCCTCCGAGGTGCCTTCGCGGAGCATGGCGTTGCCCAACGTGGTGTTGAGGTCGAGGTAGAACGGGTCGCCAAACTCGTAAGCCTTCGAGTCGTAGGTGCGCTCGCCGCCCCTGCCCTTGACGCTGATCGCGTGCTTGCCGAAAGCGTCTTTCTTCAGCATGCCGAAGATGTCGTGCAGCGCCTTCTGCCCCACCTTGCGCACCGCGCGGGGCGTTAGCTGCATCTGGCTGCCGTCCCACTCCAGGTAGCCCGCGTCCTCTAGCTGCTGAGCAAGCTCGCGCAACTGCTCCAACGCCTGGCGGGCGTCGGGGCCAAGTAGCTGCTCCACCTCGTCAGCGTCGATGTTGTCCAAGCTGGGGTCGCCTCGGCGGGCGGCGTTCAACTCCCGCTCCAACTGCTCCATCTGGTCCAGTTGCTCCATGACCGACATCGCCTGGGCCATACTCATCGACTCGTCGGGGTCGCCGGAGAAGCGGTACTGGCGGCCCGGCTGCGGCGGCATCATCTGCGACAGGTGCATGGCAAGCTCGTTCATCTCGGCCTGCAAGCCTGGGTCCTGCATAATCTGCATCATCGCCTCTTCAAGCTCCGCGCGCTGCTGGGGCGACATTGAGTTGAGCATGTTCTCGACGTACTGCATCTGCTTCTGGAGGTGCTCCATAAGCTGGTCCATGTTCTCGATGCCGGGTGGGAAGTGGTGCCCGTGCTTCTGCATGAAGTCGTTGAAGCGCGACTGCTCGTTGGGCCTGCCCTCGGCACGGTCCCGCATAAGCTGGTTGAGGTCGCGCATCATCTCGCGCATCTCTTCCATCGCCTTGGGGTCCTGCTGGATTTGCTGCATGCCCTTCTGCATGCCGGAGAAGTTGTTCTGCATCATCTGCTGCTGGAGCATGTCGAGCAATTCCTGGAACTGTTGGCGGGCGTCCGGCTCCATGAAGTCGTACTCTCGCAGGCCCTTTATCTGCCCGCCGATGTCCTTCGGCAACTGCTCTAGCTGCTCCTTGCGCCGCTCGGCCATCTTCTCCAGCATCTTTTGCATCATCTGCTGCTCTTGCGGAGATTTGGGATTTGGGATTGCGGATTTCGGATTTGCTTCGGAAGACGTGCCTTCTTGTCCTTCCTGGGCTTCATCTCCTAGCTGGTCCTGCTCAAGTTGCTGGCGGCTTTCTTCCACACGCTTATCTATACCCGCGCGCTCGGTCTCTTTGATCTTGTCGAGGCGCTGCTGGATGTCCTTGATTACGCCGTCCATGTTGTTGCGGCGCAGGGTGTCCTGGCGCTGCTGCTTGAGCCGGTCTATGAGGTCGCGTAGGCCCGGCATGCGCTCGCCCGACTGGAACTTGTGCCCCTGCTGCATCAGCTTTTCCAGCGCCCGGCGCACGTCACCATGCGCCAGCACGTCCTCGGCTATCGCTTCCATGATCGAGTCGGCGTCAAAGGGCATTACCTGCTGCGTGCCGTCCCAGCGCGAATACCTGTAAACCATGAGGTGCTCCCTTCGGGTAATTGTTAATTCTTAATGTTTAATTCTTAATTGGGGTGGCGGTTGGTGGTTGGGTGCTATTGCTGTTGCTGTTGGTGACAGCATAGCGGATGGGTTGGTGGATGGGAACAGGAAAAAGGGCTGGTTTCCTGGGGTGTGGGTGAGGCTGGGGTCGGCTAGCGTTCGGCTAGGGCGGGCACCGGTTCCTGGTCCTCGACGTGTGGGGGAGTGCCCTCGGAGGCGGGTGTGGAGTCGCCGCGCTCATGCGCAGTATAATCTTTGTCCCATATGCGCTGCAAGACGACCCATTGGTCGGGGGCTTTGCGGATGTGGTCTTCCAGCACGTCTACTAACTTGCGCATGTTGACCTCAATATCCAGGTCCGGGTCGCCCGTCAGTTCCCACTCCATCGGAGGGGAGATAATGAGGATCGACTTGTTGTTAGGTAGGCGGCGGGTGAAGCAAGGCAGCAATGGCACCTTCATGCGTAGAGAGAGTACAACCGGGCCGGTTGGCAGGTCGGCGGTAGCGTCGAAGAACCGCACGGGCATACCGTTGTCGCTCACGTCGCGGTCGCCCGCCACCATGAGCATGCCGCCGCTACGCAGGTACTTGAAGATAGTACGCACCTGGGCGCTGCCCACCCGGATCATCTCGACGCCGAAATGGCCCCGCAGCTCGTTTATATATTGGTACAGCTTCTCGGGCTTTATGTCCTCGGCAACGATGGCGGCCTTGTAGCCAAGCACTACCGCAAGCTGGGCCACCACGCTGAAGTTGCCTATGTGCCCCCCTGTGACCAGCACGCCCTTGCCAGCGTTCACAGCGGCTTCCAGGTGCTCCAGGCCCTCTATGGAGGTGATCATGTTCCGCACGTCTTGCGGCTTCATATGGGGCAGGCGCACGACGTCGTAGTAGTTCTTTAGCTGGTTGCGGATCACCTTGCGGGCCAACGCCCGGCGCTGGCGAACGGTAGAGTCGGGCAGCACGTGGCGCATGTTGTCCATCACGGACCGCCGCACCGAAGGCACGAAGTAGAAGACCAGCCCGCCCGCAAGCGAAGCCAGCCAGTAGCCGAACATGGCCGGCATGTAGCGGGAGAGCGCGGAGGCTATTCGTAGCAGGTAGTAGGTCTTCATAAACAAACAGCAGTTGCAGTATAAGCAATTATAGCATGCTCCAATACAAGGGCATCTTGAAACGCCAAGATGCGGAGACGCCAAGGACCACCTTAAGGTTATGAAGGTGTTCTAAGCAAGAGGACCAAGGTTACAACATCACGTACCCTGGTCCTCCTACCTTATGTAACAATCCCACTCCTGGCGTGGTGCTTGGCGTCTCCGCGTCTTGGCGTTTTCGTCTAAAGCGCCTCCTTACATCACCACGGGGTTGAGCACCGGGGGCTGCACCGCCGCTCTCATGGTGTCGGCCAGCAGGGTGTAGACTTCGGCCCAGGCTTCGCGCACGTCCGGGGTGAATGATGGCCCCAGGCTTTTCTCCAGTGCCCAGAGGAGAGCGTCGGACAGGGTCTCGTAGTGGGAGTCGTTGACGCCATAGGCTGCGTGTCGGCGGCCAAGCGCCTGTAGCATGGACACAACAGTATCGGGGCGGTCGAGGTTGGCGACCACCAGGTGTAGCATCGCCATGTACTTATGCCCCTGCTCCTGCGTACCGGCATTGAAGAGGAACCTCAGGCCGGGGTCAAGCTCAAACAGTCTGCTGTAGAAGAGCGCCGCCACACTTTCGGCTATGGGCAGCACCTGCTCGAACGATGCTTGTACCAGGCGTATCTTTTCGGGTGACATGTTTGTGCCTCGCGTATCCCTGTATTCACGACGGGCATCGCAGGTTAACTACTTGCCTTCTCGCTGCTTACATTATGGGCGAGCGCACGGGAGGGAACATCGCGTGGATGAATTAAGTTTCTTGCCGGAAGCAATTAATATGACGTTTGAAGACCGACGTACAGTAGTTGCGGGCTTTACCCTATTGCCGTGCCGAACGGAACTTACCAGGCTGGTATCAATTGTTGCGGTCTGCCTTGAAGTGGTAGTCACGCCATTGATCCATAAGCTCGCGGATTTTGGCAACGTGCTCGTCAGGAGTTATACTATCCCACGGCTCGAACGTGCTGAAAGTATCGCCATGAGATTCGGTGCTGAGTCCCTCGTTCCGCAGGAACGGACCGGACACTCCAGCCATCCACCCCTTTTCGGCCGCCCAGTGGGGTGGGAAGGTACGGTAGCGGAAGAGATAGTAGTCAATTACACCCTCAGGAGGCCCCAGGTCTTCCGATACGACCTTCATTAGCTCTATCTCGTCGGGCGCGCTGGCAAGCTCTGTAGGGTAAGTCAGCCAATCTACCATATTGGCCTCAGCAAGCGCCTCCTGGGTACGGAACCGTTCCGGGAAGAGATCAAGCTTGCCGACTTCATCCAGGAGTGTATACAGATAGCCCCTCATCTCCGGGCTAGCGGCTACATCGTCTATATGCTGCGCAGCTACATCTTCTCCTTGCTGAAGAAGTGAAGCCAGCGCAAAATGCTTCAACCGCGGGTCCTTCAAGTCCAGGGCATCACGCAAAACCTGCTTTACCTCCGGTGTGGGTAGGTGGCCGAAGAGGTCCAACAGGATACCCGCCGGACCACGCCAGTCCCGGTAGGCGTCTTCGTACATCCAGGCTACACCTTCCGGTTGCTGGCGTGGTTCCAGGTTGGCATGCAGCCTGTGATACTCCTCCAGCATCTGCGGCAGGAACGGAGCCATCTTCTCGCCGGTCAGAAGTCCCGCCTCTGCGTATCGCAATGCCAGGTGGTAAATATCACTAGCCAGGTCCGGGTGAGTAGCATAAGCGAAAATCTGTGGGAACAATGCATCAGGGTGCTCGGGCTTAAGTGTGGACAAAATAGGCGGTAGACTGGTGATTTCGCTGCCAGCATACTTATCGAGCAACTGCACCAGGGCCGAGAGCGACTCGTGGGTGTTGAGCCTGGCAAGACCGTGCAAAGCCCAGTCCTTACCGCCTCCGGAGTAGTGAGGAAACTGCTCTACCAGGACCGGTACGTACTCGGGTCTAGGGTGTACGGCGGCGGTATACACCAGCTCCTTAGAGGGATCGTCAATATACTTATTCCTGACAGGGAACGGCCTGGCAGCGGCACGCAGGGCATAGAGGCCATCCTTCAGGTCAAAGCCGGCTTCATGACGGATCGTACGCAGATCATCATAAGCTGATTTGCGTACGGCTTCGTCTGCGCTCTCAAGCCTGCTAACTATCTTCTCTATGTTGGGGTGCCTTCGCAAGAACCGCATCGATATACCTCCATAGAGAAGGGGCAACCCATGTAGGTTGCCCCTTAATTTTACGCAGGTAAGCCAAAAATGCTAGTCAAAGGGTACTAGGCAGCGCCTTCCGAACCCGGCATGCGCTCAGCTAGCCTGCGGCGGAGGCTACGAGTGCCATAGAGGCGGCGCTTCTTGATCTCGGCGTTATGCCGTGCGGTGCGGGGCCACATCTCGCGGAACATGTACCACTGCTCCGGGTGCTGCCGGATTACCGGCTCGAAACGGCTGACCATCTCCTGCGTCACACGCCGGATGTCGGCCTCCTTATCGCCGGTCAGCATGCGCTTATAGTCGATAGGCTCCATAAAGGAGCCTGAGATGGTCATGTCGCCGGGGTCGCGCAGGGCGTAACCTGTCACGAGAGCCGCGCCCGTCTTGATAGCGATAGCGGCAGGTCCTGCGGGCACGTAGGCCGTTTCACCGAAGAACTCCACCGGCACGCCCTCCTCGGGTTGCGGGCGGTCGAAGAGGAGCATCACGATCTCGTTACGCTTGAGCACAGTAAAGATCTGTTTGAGCGAACTCGTTTCCAGGGAGATGATGTGGATGCCGTGCTTCTCGCGGGTGCCGTTGATCAGGTCGTCCATCCGTTGCGGCTCGAACCTATCGGCCACCGCGTGCACCGGGAAACCATAGTGCCCCAGCAGCGCGCCCGCCAGGTCCCAGTTGCCGATGTGCCCGCTGACCACCACCACACCCTTGCCACCCGACAGGGCGTTCTCAAGGTGCTCCATGCCCCCCTTGCCGGCTATTGTGTCCTCGATCTCCTTGAAGCTGAGATGGGGGAAGCGCAGGAAGTCGACCAGCGTCTTGGCGTAGTTGCGAAACGAATCGCGGGCCTTCTCCTTCACCGTCTGCCAGCCCGCCTCCCGGCCCATAACGCGCCGGGTATTGCTGACTGCGTTGGCCGCGTGCCGCTTCCAGGTGAGATAGATAAAGTCGCCCACCAGCGTACCTACCCAGTACCCGATGCGCACCGGCACCCGGTACGACAGGTAGCTAAAGAAGCGGAACCCCTGGTAGCGTATCCCCTGCCAGACAGGATTCAGCGCCCGTTTTACGAAATCCATGATCCCTCCGGGAATTATCAATTATGAATTCTTAATTCTTAATTCTTGATTGGGGTGCGTCGCTATAGGTTATCTTCCCTCAGTTAGGAATTAAAAATTAAGAATTCATAATTAAGAATTAGGGAAGCTATTTCCGTCCGTTGGTGGCGGCCAGGGCGTCCGCAACGTCGGAGGCGGGGACGACTTCGGCTACCAGGTCGGGGGTGCCGTCGGAGCTAGGCAGCGGCTCGGCCTGGGTGACGGCCTCGGCGCGGGCGGCCATAAGCTCTTCGCTGCGGCTGCGCTTGCCGGCGTACTGCACGATGAAGTCCTCGACCGAGTCGTGGGCCACGTCGTCGGTGAACTGCACGGGCGGGCTTTTCATGAAGTAGGACGACGGCGCTTCCAGGGCACCACCGACGTTGTTCTCCAGGGCCAGCTTGATGCAGCGAATGGCGTCGATCACCACGCCCGCCGAGTTAGGCGAGTCCCACACCTCAAGCTTCAGTTCCATGTTCAGGGGCACATCGCCAAAGGTCGTGCCCTCGATGCGGATGTGGCACCACTTGCGGTCCTCAAGCCACGGCACGTAGTCCGAGGGGCCGACGTGCACGTTGTTCTCGCCCAATTCGTAGTCAAGCTGCGAGGTCACGGCGTTGGTCTTGGAGATCTTCTTCGACTCGAGGCGGGATCGCTCTAGCATGTTGTAGAAGTCCATGTTGCCGCCGAAGTTTAGCTGGTAGGTGCGGTCGATGCGCACGCCGCGCTCCCGGAATAGGCGGGTGAGCACGCGATGGGTAATGGTCGCGCCCACCTGGCTCTTGATGTCGTCGCCGATGATAGGGAGGCCACGGTCCTCGAACCGCTTGCGCCAGTACTCCTCGCGAGCGATGAACACCGGGATGCAGTTAATGAAGCCCACACCCGCCTCAAGCGCCTGCTCGACGTACCACTTGGTCGCCATCTCGGAGCCTACTGGCAGGTAGTTGATGATTACGTCGGTGCGGGTCTCCTTCAGTATCTTCACGATGTCGGCGGTCTGGCCGGGGGCCTTCTCGATGACCGTGGAGAGGTACTGGCCCAGTCCGTCGTGGGTCATGCCGCGATGCACGGGCACGTCCAAGTGCGGCACGTCCGAGAACTTGATGGTGTTGTTGGGGGAGACGAAAATAGCCTCCGACAGGTCCTTGCCGACCTTGTTCTTGTCCACGTCGAAGGCCGCGCTGAACTCAATGTCGCTGACGTGATAACCACCCAGGCGGGTGTGCATCAGGCCGGGGATAAGCTGGTCGTCCTGGGCGTCCTTGTAGTACTCCACACCCTGCACGAGGGACGAAGCACAGTTCCCCACACCGATGATAGCAACCCTAATCTTCTTCTTTGCCATTGCTTGTACGTTCTCCTTTTGGAAGTGGTTAGTGGTTAGTGGTTAGTGGTTAGAAGAGAACTCCTTACTAACCATTAACCACTAACCACTAACCACTAGAAGTCAGTTACCCACTGGAACAGTTCGCGGTACTCTTTGATGCGCTCTCTATCGAGGCGATAGATACGCTGGCGACCCTGGTGCGTGGGCTTCACCAGGCGGGCACGCTTGAGGATGTGCAGGTGCCAGGAGGTAAGGGGCTGGGAGAGCATGAGCCTGTCGGACAGGTCGAGCACGCTGAGGCCGTCCACGTTGGAAAGCTCTTGCAGGATGGCGATGCGATTGGTGTCGGCCACCGCCTTGAGAAACGGCTTGAGGGCCTCGATTGAGGCGGCCTGCTCCTCCGACAGTATCGGCGGCACAACCTCGCTCACGCGGGCCTTCTTACCCTTCCTGCCCTTCTCAGGCTCAGGCTTTACGCTACCCAACGCCGGTATACTGCGTTCCAAAGCTTCCAAATTTCCCTTCCTCGACACGTAAACACATGATGATGCATAAAGCATCGTTTATATAGTAATGCATTTATATGTCAGTTGTCAAGGCGAGGAAAGGAGATAAAAATTACGGCCTGAGCAAAGGCAAAAGCCATGCGCAAGGTAGCTGGTAAAATCAATGATTTTGCGGGCATGGGAAGTTGCTCTGGTATAATTGTGAACTCGTGAAGAAACGCTCTTCTAAAGGACCTATCTATGTCGCCTGTTCCTTCCACCCCTTCGCGTCACAGAAATAGATTGGGCATCGCGGCCGCTTTAGGTGTCCTGGCGCTTATCGTCGCTGGCTGCTTCCTGGGAGCGATTGTAGGACCAAGCCTGTTGGCCCGGCTGTTTCCGGGGTTGGCGTTTGTTTTTACAGGCGAGTTGCCCCTGGACGCCGAACTCGCAAAGAGTTCTGGCCCTTCTCGGCCATTCGCGGAGATTTGGGATGTAGCTCACGATGAAGCGTTGCGCATAGATCCTGGGGCCATACTGGTCTATGTCAGCGCCTCGCCGGTGGGCTACATCGCGGGGGTGGCGTACTCAGGTCCGCTCACTGGAAGCCTGGAGATGAGTTTTGAGTTCATAAGACCCGACGGGAGGAGCATTTCCATAGACTTCGAGGACGCCGATCCTGCTTCTACGCTGACTATACGTTCGGGACACGACGAAGCTTCGCCTGAAGGTGAGGCACGCTACCAGGACGGACTTCTGACGGCACCTGAAAAGCAGCGACGGATTGAATCGTACAAGCTGTCGCCACGAGATGCGGTAGCTCTCACCTGGGACGATGCACTGGAATACGCCAGAAAGCACGGCCTCCTGCCGGGTCATGTGCTGCCTCTTATTACCAGTAGCAGGACCAAAGAAGGGCGTTCGGTTTGGGAGGTGAACTATTGGTATAAGCTTCCTACAAATTCGATTTCCCTGAGAGAGATTTTTGATGTGAGCGATGGTGTGGTCTACTTTATCGTAGACGGGGAGACGGGGGAGATACTCAGGCGCGATTACCAGACGATTGATCCGACTCGGACGCCGTCACGATAAATGGCCTGGCTATTTTTGTACTGAATTCAGGCGGTCTCCTTCGTTCAAAGCGAAGGTAAAAGACCTAGATGTGGATAAAGAAAGAGGTAGGAGGGGCGGCTATATGCCGCCCCTCCTACGTCAACCTTGTCCCGCTGCAAACTAGTCAATAGAGCCTTCCATCTGCAACTCTATGAGCCTGTTCGGCTCCACCGCGTATTTCAGTGGGATTTCCACGGTCGCTTCGTGCTGCTATGTGGAGGCATGGGACATCCGAGATATGCGCCATACAGAGTCAGCACGCTAGGAGTATAATGCACCTGCTACTACACTCCACCGCAAGACCCTACCAAATAGATGATCTATACCAAAGCTCGTGCTACATTAGATGAAGATGTGAAAGTGGTACCTGACACCTCCCCTCCTAAGGCTCAAAGCTTCTTTGGGAGCAGGTCCGACGGCAGGTGGCTGGGGGGTATAGTCGCCGCGTATGTGGTGCTGTGCGCCTTCTATATCGTCTTCACCCCCATAGGCGAAGGTCCCGACGAGCTCGATCACATCCGCTACGTGGAGCACCTGGTGCGCTTCGGTTCGTTCCCGCCCATCAGTGGTGCGGACGGCGGCGAACCCTACACCCTGGAAGCGAAACAACCCCCTATTTACTACGGCCTCAACGCGGGACTTATGCTCTTGCTGGGCCGGGGTGGTAAGAGCCTGGCCCCCGAGTTGGAACAGAACCCCAACTTCGGTGAAGACCCCGCTGAAGTAGCCTGGTACCTACACCCCGAGGTGCCGGGAGACCTGCTGCCCTGGACATACGTCATGCGAAGCGTGGGGGTGCTGCTCGGCATAGGCACCATACTGCTGACCTTCGCCACGGCGCGGGAGGTCTTTCCGTCGCCCGAACACGCGCCCCTGGCTCTATGTGCCGCTACTCTCGTGGGGCTGCTTCCGCAGTTTACCTTCATGTCCTCCGTGGTGAACAACGACAACTCGGCTACCCTGGTCGGTGCCGCGTTGAGCTACTGGATGGTGAGGCTGCTGTCGCGTGGCGCGAGGCTTGTTGACGCGGCTGCGTTGGGCGTGCTGTTGGGGCTAGCCCTGCTCACCAAGATGAACAACCTTGTCTATGTTCCCGCAGCCCTTCTTGTGCTCGCGGTCACCAGGGTAAAGGCTGGTGCTGCTACCACCTCACCCGTAGGCGCTCGCACGCCGAACATAGCGAGGTCGCTGGGGCTGAAGCTGCTACTGACCTCGCTCGCCGTTGTGGTGTGCCTGCTCGTAGGTGGCTGGTGGTACCTGCGAAACACCATTGTGTACGGAGATGCGCTTGCCATCCGCGCCGTCAATGAAATGGCCGCCGCCGTCGTGCCCACGCACGCCTCTACCTTCGACCCGGCGGCTCCCGGTGCCTGGGCGGTCCAGCTATTCACCGTGATAGCAACGCATTTTGGGGCTTTCGGCTGGGTCGCGATAAAGCCGCCGGTCATATTCTACCTGGTGTACCTCACTCTGCTGTTGCTCGCGGCTCTGGGCCTGGTTGGGGAACTTGTGCGGCGAAACCTGAGCAGGCGGCAGATGGCGCAGATTGCGCTGGCTGGAATAGTCCTGGGGCTGTTCTATGCAAGCATGGTATACAACGGCGTCGGCCAGGGCAGACTGCTCTACCCTATACTCGCGGTGACGAGCCTGTTGATAGCCGCGGGCACTTATGGCTGCTTCCGATTGCTGACGCGAAATAGATCCGTGCGTGCCAGCGCGACTGCTTCGGCTGTGGTCTGGACCGCTTTCCTGGGTTTATCGAATATATACTGTCTGTTCGGACTTGTGTTGCCTGCTTACGGTTGAGCAGGCACAGGTAAGAGCGGTTATCATGACGGATGATGGCTACTGGACGATAGAGAGGAGTAGACAGGCATGACGCTTCCCCTGAGCGCCATAGGCGACAACGGCCAGCCGGTAGACTGGTGGTTCATCTATAAGGTGCCGAAGAACGCAGGCCCCGTGGTGGGAGCCGGACAGGCAGGGCACAGGGCCACCGGGTATGAGTACGCGTACTTTGACGACCAGAGCGCCGCGCTTTCGGGCTCACCAAACCTACTGAGCGCGCCTAACAACGCGCTCACCGCCACCCTTCAACAGGTGTTTGAGGCCGCCGCCAATCCCGCATCGGGGTGTATCTTCTATAACGACGAGTTTCCCCTGGAACTTGGCCTGCCTAACAACGGCGAACTGGCACACGCCAAGGGGGTGCTTGCCTTCGATTTGGGAAGCGATAGCGCCTTCTGGCTGCTGCATTCCATCCCCCGCTTCTCGCACCCCACCAGCGGCGACTTTCCGAGCAACGAGCTTGATTACGGGCAAACGCTGCTATGCATTACGCTGAAGGACGTTGCCACCGCTGAGGCTATAGCGCAGCAGATGCTGGTGCAGCAGGGGCCGCAAGTCTACGGCACGCGCCTGCCTCAGTCGCTCCCGGCTGACAGTGTATGGCACAAGCTCGCTGCCAGCGACTTCTCCCTCTCGCCCACGCCCTCGGATATCACCTTCACATCGAAGGGAGGCGCGACTTTTCGGAGCATCGCCAAGAGCCGCCTGTGGGGGCAGGACTTGTGGAGCGACCTGGTGGGGCCGAGCCTGGGGGTTGACCTGGACGTGGAGTCGTGGCGGCGCGGCGCTATCCCCTCCGATGAAGACAGCAACAAAGCTGACTGGGTTGCCGACGACACGGCGATTGACTTGCAGCCGATAGGTATGCCCTTCGCCTGGCAGAACGCCAAGGACCATGCCAAGTGGGCCATGTCGCTTGAGAACAACGACGACTGGGTGTGCGTGGCCGACATCAACCGCCAGGTGTCGCAGGCCAAGCGAGGTGGTGGGACAATCTGCTTCCAGGACAGCCGTTTATGGGCAGGGCTATCAGCTATTGCTAAGGCACCACAAGGTGGGTCCTCTTAACGAGAGAAGGAGCGGCATGTAGCCGCCCCTCCGTATGTTCCTCTATTAGGCTGTGATTTAGCCTATGGAGCCTTCCATCTGCAACTCGATGAGCCTGTTCAGTTCCACCGCATACTCCAGCGGGATCTCCTTGGTGATAGGCTCCACGAAGCCGTTGACCACCATCGCCGTCGCCTCGTTCTCCGAGATGCCCCTCGACATCAGGTAGAATAGCTGGTCCTCACCCACCTTGGAGACGGTCGCCTCGTGCTGTACCGTGGTCGAGTTGTTGGCGATGTTGATCGTAGGGTAGGTGTCCGAGCGGGCGTCCTCGTCCAGCAGCAGGGCGTCGCACTTTACGTTCGACTTGCAGTGGTGCGCGTCCTCGGCTACTTCCAGCAGGCCACGATAGGTGGCCCGGCCCGTGCCCTTGGAGATCGACTTCGACACTACGTTAGACGTGGTGTGCGGGGCCTTGTGCACCATCTTGGCACCGGCGTCCTGGTGCTGGCCGCTGCCCGCGAAGGCCACCGAGAGCACGTCACCACGAGCGCCCGGCTCCATCAGCCACACCGCCGGGTACTTCATGGTCAGCTTCGAGCCGAGGTTGCCGTCCACCCACTCCATAGTGGCGTCCCGGTAAGCGGCGGCGCGCTTGGTCACAAGGTTGTAGACGTTGTGCGACCAGTTCTGGATCGTGGTGTAGCGCACGCGAGCGCCTTCCTTCACGATGATCTCCACCACTGCCGAGTGCAGCGAGTTGGTCGTGTAAGTCGGTGCGGTGCAGCCCTCTACGTAGTGCACGTAGCTGCCCGGCTCCGCGATAATGAGGGTGCGCTCGAACTGGCCCATGTTCTGGGCGTTGATGCGGAAGTACGCCTGCAAAGGTATCTCCACGCGCACGCCAGAAGGCACGTACACGAACGACCCACCCGACCACACGGCCGAGTTGAGCGCCGCGAACTTGTTGTCGCCCGACGGGATAATGGTGGAGAAGTACTCCTTCACCAGGTCTGGGTAGTCGCGCACCGCGCTGTCCATGTCGGTGAAGATGACCCCGAGCTTGCTGAGGTCCTCGCGCAGCGAGTGGTACACCACCTCAGACTCGTACTGAGCGCCCACTCCTGCCAGGTACTTCTTCTCGGCCTCGGGGATGCCCAGGCGGTCGAAGGTGTCCTTCACCTCGGCGGGCACGTCTTCCCAGCTACCGGCGTTGCGGTCGGAAGCGCGCACGAAGTAGAAGATGTCGTTGAAGTCGATGTCGTTGAGCCAGCCGCCCCACTGAGGCATCTGCTTCCCCTCGAAGGTCTTGAGGGCGCGCACGCGGAAGTTGGTCATCCATGCAGGCTCGCTCTTGAGATAGGAAATCTCGCGGACTACCTGCTCGTCGAGGCCCTTGCGGCTCTTGAAAGTATAGTTCTCCGGCATGGCGAAGCCGTAACGATACCCATCACCCAGCCCCGCCTGTACTTCGTTTGTCTTGGCTACCATTCCTGTAGTCCTCCCATGTAAGCAGCATTGCTATCCACCGGCCAGATTACCGGCCTGCTGTGTCATCGCTGCATTGGCACTGCATATTGTATCTGTTCTATAATTGCTACGCTGTCTTGAAGATACGTACTCTTACTCGTCTATTATAGCTGATAGAGGCTCTGTTTTCAATACTTTAGACAGCTTTATCTGTCAAAAGGGCTATCGCCTACACTGGGCACGCTTCTGCTATGCTGGTACTTGACTACTTTGGTGAACTGTTCAAGTACGACAAAGAACCGTTCAGTTCATTACTAAAAGGTTCCTGGGGATTGTAAGGCATATGATCCACAGCCATACAGGCATAAATAACCCTTGGGCTTTAGCTCTGACGGCTGCCTGCCTCATCGCCGCACTCTCTGGATGCGGGGGGCCGGCAGGTAAGCTGCCCGAAGCTACAGCCACCGCCAGCCAAACGCTGGAAGCCCTTCCCGCCGTAGTGCCCGGCGAAGCGATTCCCAGCGAAGTGCCCACCGTGACAGCGGACGCTCAGATACCACCCCCGCTACAAACGATTCTGCCCGTGACGCCCACGCCACCTTCGGCGCTACCACAGTACCAAGGTTCGTGCTCTGATGCTCCGCCCTGGCCGTACCCTCCTCATGAAGAACATTACACGGGCATAGAGTTGGTTGCATCTTACAACGGAGAAACCTGGTGCTACCAGGTTATCAGGCATGAGGGTCACTTGATTAGTCAGGTGTCGTACGACATGAGTACTGTGCAGGCTCTGGAGGCGTTTGGGGCTGAAAACAGGAAGCTTGCAACCGGGCTTGCCGAAAAAGAGGGGCGGGTGCGAGTCCTGGTTACGTTCCGCGAACCTCATCACAGCGACTGGTACCGGGACTGGATCAAAGCAAGGGGCTTGCGTGTTAACACGTCGCTCATCCACGTGGATGACCGTACCGGATGGACTCTGACGTCGTTTGATAATTCGGTTCCAGATATCGAAGAAATAGTATGGAATTTCGGAGAGGGCGAAGGGATATTCTGCGCGTGGGCGACGCTGGACGCCAGCCGCTTGCAGGAGCTAGCCGCCGACCCAGACGTCTTAATTGCTGATGTCACATCCAATATCGTACTGGCGGACCTGATTTACTCAGGTGTAGTGGATGAGCAAGGCGCAGAGTCCGTGCAAGTAATACCAAGGCTCAGCGAATTACCTATCTGGCCGATGCTGGAGCTTGGCCTGCATAACTTTCAGAGGTAAACGTTCTCCAAGTGAAAATAGCTTTAGTCCACGATTATCTCAATCAGTACGGCGGCGCTGAGAGGGTGCTTGAGGCCATCCACGACGTGTATCCCTCCGCGCCTGTGTACGTATCGATTTACGCACCCGATATGATGCCGGGGCATTACAGGGAGTGGGACATACGCACCTCGTTCATGCAGCGGCTGCCGGGCGTGGCGAAGCGGCACCAGCTTTACCTGCCGGTCTTCCCCTTCGCGGTGGAGAGTTACGACCTGTCGGGCTACGACGTGGTGTTGAGCAGCAGCAGCGCCTTCGCCAAGGGCGTCATCACCGACATTGACACGACGCACATCTGCTACTGCCACAACCCCATGCGCTTCGCGTGGAACTACCACGACTACATCAAGGGCGAGCGGGTGGGACGCAAAGTACAGGCGGTCTTGCCCCTGGTGCTCAACTATGTTAGACTCTGGGACGAAGTTTCGGCCCGGCGCGTGGACGCCTACATAGCCAACTCGCGGATGGTGGCGCGGCGCATACAGAAGCGTTACGGGCGCACGGCCACGGTTATCAACCCGCCCGTGGACACCGCACACTACAGGCCCGACCCGGATTCGCGGGGCGACTACTTCCTTATAGTCTCCCGCCTGATCCCGTACAAGCGCGTGGACCTGGCGATCGAGGCGTTCAACCGGCTGGGGTTGCCGCTCAAGGTGGTCGGTGCGGGGCGGCAAGAGGCGGAATTGCGGGGCATGGCTAAAGGCAACGTGCAGTTCCTCGGCAAGATGCAGGACGCGGAGCTGAAGCAGTTGTACGCAGGGTGCAAGGCGTTTGTCTTCCCCGGCATGGAGGACTTCGGCATCACGCCCCTGGAGGCCCAGGCTTCGGGACGGCCCGTGATCGCTTACGGTGCGGGAGGCGCGCTCGAAACGGTGGTGCCCGGCGTCACTGGCGAGTTCTTCAAGGAGCAGTCCGCCGCCGGCCTCGCGGAAGTGGTGTCGCGCTTCAATGCGAGCGACTACGACCCGGCAGCCATACGCCGCCACGCCGAGACGTTCGATAAAGAGGTCTTCAAGCGCCGGATAGCCGAGTTCGTGCAGGGGCAATTGGAAAGCAGGCGCTAAGGAACCAATGTCACATCCGCAATCCGAAGGCGTAGACCCTAAATACCTCTCACTGATACCGATATTTGAAGAGTTGCGTGGCGAGCGCCTGGTCGTGCGGCCCTACCGCGAAGATGATGCCGAGGGGTTACAGGAGGCGGTAGCCGAGTCGCGGGAGCACCTGAGGCCCTGGATGTTCTTTGCCGACAAGCACCAGACGGTCGAGGAGTCGCGGGACTGGATCAACCAGCAGCGGGCCGAAGTTATTTTGCGCAAGAGCATCAACTGCGGCCTGTTCGAGATTGAGAGCGGCCGGTACCTGGGCGGCCTGGGTATCATGCCGAAGGACTGGGACATAAGGTACTTCGAGATCGGCTACTGGCTGCGCAAGTCGGCTGAGGGGCACGGCTATATGACGGAGGCGGTGCGTCTGGTGGTAGACTACCTGTTCGAGGAGCTTGGGGCGCAACGCATCGAGATACTGTGCGACGAGCGTAATGAACACAGTGCGAACGTGGCAAGGCGGCTCGGCTTCGTGCAAGAGGGCCGGATGCGCAACGATTTTCGCGACCCCAGCGGGGGCATACGCAATACGCTTATTTTTTCGCGCATACCGAGCGACCCACGCTAGTCTCGTTCGTTAAGGGGACGATGGACGATAGACGATGGACGATAGACGATGGACGATAGGAGACGAAAACGCAAAGACGCAAAGACGCTAAGGACGCGCAGAGATTAGAATTGTTGGATGTTATCTACCACTAACCACTAACCACTAACCACTCGTCACTCGCCGGATACCGAGGAGCCAAATGGAACTAAGGCAATACTGGAACGTGATATGGAAGCGGCGCTGGTTGATGCTGCTTATCGTGCTGCTGGTGACGGCTATCAGCGGCTACATGGCCTTGACCGCAGGTAGAAGCTACGAGGCCGAGACCCGCTTTATTACGCGCCAGGACACGGCGGGCCTGAATACTCCGTCACAGTTTTTTACGTTCGACCGCTACTATACCTACTTTAGCTCAGAGTTCCTGGTGGACGATTATACGCAGATAGTCGAAAGCGACGCCTTTGCCTTAGCTACACTGGATGTGCTGCGAGATAGCGTAGCGCACAATATACTAGCACGGCCTGATTACGGTAGCCTCACGCAGGTCGCGCAAGATGAAGCCAGGCGAGCCGTAGACAAGTTGACCCCGGAGCACATAAAAGGCATGCTAGGCACCGACCGACGGCATAGAGTGCTCAGAATAACCGTTACTGCACCCTCGCCAAAGGTGCTCTCCAAGGCGGTCTCTGATGCAGCAGCCACGGTGCTGGCGGATGCTCGCATGAAACCGATCCAGGGTGCGGACCTCGCTGACCAGGCACTTTTCAGCCAGATAGACCTCGCCTCGATGGAGGAGATACAATCAAGCACGAGCCGTGAGATAATCGCTGCCCTCATCCGGGTGCTCATCGGCATCGTAGTCGCCCTCGCCCTCGCCTTCCTGCTAGAATACCTGGACAACAGCGTCCGCGACGAACGAGACGCCAACCGCGTGCTGGATATGCCCGTGCTTGGCACTATTCCCAAGGTTTAGTACCGAGTGCCGAGTAGATGTAGGATAACTCGGCACTCGGCACTCGGCACTCGGTACTCATATGCAACTTGACCCACGACAAATCATCAACGGACTGCGCAAGCGGTGGTGGCTGGCGTTGATTGTGACGCTCGTGGCGGCGGCTGTGGCTTATATCTACACCAGCATGCAGCCGCGCATCTACCAGGCGCAGACCGCCATGTCCGCCAAGTCGGTCCCGCCGGACAACGGCACCATCGAGGCGATCAAGAAGACGATGCCCACCTACGCGCAGGACCTGGGCAACAAGCAGACGTGGTCGCGGGCGCTTGACGGCGCGGGCGTGCAGGACGTGTTCCACGATGCGTTGCCGGGGCAGATTAAGATACAGCCCCTCCCCGACCAGAACTCCATAATCATGACCGTGGACAACCGGGACCCCGCGAAAGCCGCCATTGTCGCTGAAACCATCGCCAACGACTTCGTGGACAGGCAGAACGCCGAGAACCAGGCGACGAGCGCGGGCGGCTTCAGGGTGGTGTGGCTCGTCACCCAGCCCGCCGAACCGCCGCAACAGCCTTACCAACCGCGCCCCCTGCTCAACACGGCCGCCGCCGCGCTATTTGGCCTGGTGCTGGGCCTGCTGCTCGCTATCGCGCTGGAGTTGCTGGATACCACGCTGAAAGGCCCCACCGAGGTGCAACAATACACGGGCCTGAACACGCTGGGAGTGATACCGAAGAGCTAGAACATGGTTCTGAAACGTGAAACGTGAAACGTGATGCGGCTTGCTCAGTAGAGTACGTGGCTGCGACATTGTGGGTGTCACAGAATCAAGCCCCACCCTGTCATCCTGAGCGTAGCGAAGGATCAGGTGGGTAGGCGAGAGTCTACAACGTTGGGGATGAT
>JALZHG010000270.1 GCA_030914045.1 Chloroflexota bacterium
CCCGAAGGTCCCGGCCTCACCATCTATGCGGTTACTGGCCGGAGAACCGACCAGTTAGGCTGTGGAGACGTTACCTGCCTGCATACCCTTCTGGCCTTGGGTAGCCTCGTAGGAGACCTTGGCACCCTCTTCCAGGGACTTGAATCCTGTGCCCGCTATCCCGCTGTGGTGGACGAATAGGTCTTCGCCACCCTCATCAGGGGAGATAAAGCCGTAGCCCTTCTCGTCACTGAACCACTTCACCGTTCCTTGGGCCATATCTGGAGCCCGCCTTTCTTCTCTGGGGCTCCACCGCAATAAAAAAGCCGCTCCTCTTTTGAGGGCGGCGCTTCGGTCACCATAAAACCCACATCTTCGACTGCATTCTCATCATACCACAGTCCCGGCGTAGGCCCTGCCTCGTCCCTCAGGCCCGTGATAACGACCTCGGCCTGGAAGAGCGTGCCGTCCTTGCGAGCCCGCAAACCCTCTTGCTCGAATCGGCCCTCGATAGCCGCGACGCGTAGCTCCTCCCCCGGGAGGCCACGTTCGACGTCCTCATCGGCGGAGAAAACCGAGAAGTGCTCGCCTACGATCTCCGACACCTCGTAGCCCTGTATGCGCCCAGCCCCTTCGTTCCAGCTTACGCTGCGTCCCTCTGGACTGAGCATAAAGATCGTGTAGTCCTTGACGCCCTCAACCAGAAGCCGGAAGGCTCCTCGCTTTGACGCAGCTGCTGCTGGTTGCTCTGTAGTTCGGCGATGGTGGCTTCCAGCTGCGAGGTTCGCTCCTCGACCCGGTTCTCGAGGTCCTTGTTGAGTTTCCTGACTGCTTCTTCGGCCCTCTTGCGCTCGGTAACCTCACGGATTATGGCGAGCACGAACTGGGCTTCGTCGTCGTCCGCGTTATGCACCGAACGTATGGGGCTCAAGGACAGCTCGACGTCGATCTGCTTGCTGTTCTTCCTCATCGCGGGAAGGTCCACCGGCACGTCCGAGTCGATGTACTGGCCGTGGCCCGTCTTGGCGTAGCGGGTTATCCCTGCCCGGTGGGCGGCCTCGAGAGGTTCAGGAACAAGCTCTTCGACGCGCAGTCTCAGGGCTTCGGAGGCCGAGTAGCCGAACATCTTCGCGGCCACTGCGTTCCAGAGGACTATGCGCTGCGTTTTTGGGTCCGCGACGATCACCGCATCCCAGATCCTCTCGAAGAGCCTGCCGAAGCCTAAGTCCCCTGGACGCCACCGTTCACCCGTCATTACACTAAATCTTTCTCATGGTTAATCAGCAATCCATACGCGATAACCAACTGCACCGCTAGCTCCCCGCTCCCCTTGGGTGCTCATTCTTCGGGACAGGGTTCTTGGCCCTTACCGTACGAACATCGAGTTCTTGGTAGGGCAGCACAGCAGTCCATGCATTTCAACGCATCCCCCTCTCACCAGAGAGAATCTTTATGCGCCGCTCCCATAGCTTGTACGGGCACGTGCCGATTGACGACGTGCTACTGTTTAGCGGTCCAATGACTATGAAACGGTAGCGACCGACGGTGAAAGGAGCCCCATGGCCGGAACTGTGGACCTGGGACGACGGCACGACTCTTCCGATAAGCGCCAGACGAAGATCGTCGACGTGCTGATAGATGCTTTCTCCGAGCTTATGGTCGCTGACCCCGAGGCGTTTCGTCAGAAGTTCAGGAAGATGGCCGCCGGGCCCTTCGCCTTCTACCGTGGCAGCGCGTGCCTGTTCTACGCGGACATGGAACGAGAAGAGGACCGTTGGGCGGATGAGCGCACCAGCCGCGTCTGGATTCAGGGAGATCTGCACGCAGAGAACTTCGGCACCTACATGGACGGCGACGGGGTGTTCATCTTCGACGTCAACGACTTCGACGAGGCCTACCTGGGCCACTTCACCTGGGACATCAAGCGGATGGTCGCCAGCGTGGCCCTGCTAGCCTGGATGAAGGCAATCTCGGACGCTGACATCGCATCCCTGATCGAGACGTACGTCCAGGCCTACGTGGAGCAGGTGCGCTACTTTGTCGAGAGTGATCGCGATCATGAGTACGCGCTGCGGCTGGAAACCACAGACGGTGAGATCCGGGAGATATTGCTCGAAACCCGGCTGAACACCCGCGTCGACCTGCTCGACAAGATGACCCTGATCGACGAAAACGTCGAGCGGCGGTTTCGTCGCAGTTCCGGGGCCCGCGAGCTCGACAAAGCCGAATGGGCCAGGGCGCACACCGCCTACGAAGCGTATCTGGAGACGATTCCCGAAACGAAGCGCTTCCGGAGCCTGACCTATGAGGTAAAGGACATCGTCGGCCGCCAGGGCTTTGGCATCGGCTCGGCCGGACTCCCCGCCTACAACGTCCTGGTGGAGGGCCCCACCCAGGCCCTGGAGAACGACGTGGTACTCTCGATGAAGCAGGGCAACGTCGCGGCCCCAAGCCGGATCGTGCACGACGAGCGCATCAAGCGCTACTTCAAGCACCACGGGCACCGCACGGCGGTCTCGCAGCGCGCGTTGCAGGCACACGCCGACCCCTGGCTCGGCTACACTGAGATAGACGAAGTCGGCTTCGTCGTCTCCGAACTCTCGCCCTATGTCGAGGACCTCGATTGGTCGGATCTCACCGAGCCCGAGCAGATGTCGCCGGTGCTTGACTACCTCGGCCGGGCGACCGCCAAGATTCACTGCGTCGCAGACAAGGACTCCGACCCGAGCATCGTAGGTTTCCAGACCGAGGATGAGATCATCGAGGCGGTCAGCGGCATCGAAGAGGAGTTCGTCCAGGAGATGGTAGACTTCGGCGCCCACTACTCAGAGATCGCCCGCAACGACCACAGGCTGTTCGTCGACGCCTTCCGCAACGGCCGGATCCCAGGCCTATAGAACTGATGAGATGCCGCCGCTTTCGCAAGAGGTGGACCAACCTTAGAAACCGGAAAGCTCCTAACCGATCAACCCTTCGCTAACCTGGGCCCGAGGCACGTGGCGCATCACTCCGGTATAAAGAACTTCCCCGTTACGTACCACCATAGAGGTGGAGCGCCGCTGTTCAGGATGTACTTCACAGGGGCGGGGAGCATCCCGGCGCCTGGAACACGTTCAGGAACTTTGGACCCCTCACCCCTGCCGTCACAACGCTACTCTACAGTACGTCTCAGTTCAGGTACTTGTGAACCATCTGTATCGCAATCGAGCCCTCGCCCACCGCCGAAGCCACCCGCTTCACCGACCCACATCTAACGTCCCCGGCCGCGAAAACGCCGGGAACGCTAGTCTCCATGAGCATTGGCACACGCTCCAGAGGCCATCCTTCGGGAGGCGATCCGTCTCGCAGGAGATCGCTACCGGTGATGACGTAGCCCCTATCGTCGCGCATGATCTGCTCCGGAAGCCACCCGGTGTGAGGACGGGCCCCTATGAGCACGAACAAGGCCGCCGCGGGAGCCGTCTCCGTAAGCCCCGAGGCGCGATCCTCGAGTACGAGGTGCTCGAGACGTCCCTTCCCACCGCCGTCTATAACCTGGGTGTTCAAGCGAACCTGTATGTTCTCAGTAGCCCCTATCTCCTCGATCAGGTACCGGGACATATGGGCGTCGAGAGACTCGCCAAGCACCAGCAGCGTAACGCGCCTGGCGTGTTTGGAGAGATGCCTCGCCGCCTGCCCGGCAGAGTTCCCTCCTCCCACCACGTAGACTTCCTGTCCCTTCATGCCTTGCGCCTGGGCAACGGCAGGCCCGTAGAACACGCCCGCTCCCTGCAAAGCTTCCAGGCCGGACACACCTAGTCGGCGGTAGGATGCTCCGGTGGCGACGATCGCCGCTCGACCCGCCACCTCGGTGCCGTCTGAGAGGCTTACAACCAACCGCTCCTCCCTGTGGTGTAAAGCGATTGTGTGGCGGGCGAGGCGGAACGAAGCGCCGAACAGCCACGCTTGTTGGTAAGCTTGCCAGGCCAGCTCCGATCCGCTGATTCCCCGCGAGAAACCGAGGTAGTTGCGTATCAGGGAGCTGGTGCCCGCCTGACCGCCGAAGGTCTCCCTCTCTACAACCACCGTGCGAAGCCCCTCGGAGGCGCCGTAGACTGCTGCAGCCAGGCCGGCGGGTCCCGCCCCGATGATCACGAGGTCAAAGTTCCGCACATCCGACAGGGTGTTCAGGCCAAACGGGGAGATCAGCTCGAATGCGTCGACGATCTCGGCGTTGTCAGGATCGACGAGCACCATCCGGTCGAAC
>JALZHG010000081.1 GCA_030914045.1 Chloroflexota bacterium
GATCATGACGTTGGGCATGCCCTGGTTGAAGCGGTACCACACCGGAGAAGCGGCGTTGACGTCGTTGGTGTAGTAGACACCCCAGTCTGTGCCCGCGAACACCTGCTGCGGGAAGTTGGGGTTGAGCGTGATAGCGTTCACGGGTATGTTCGGCAGGTTGCCCGACTTGTCCAGCCAGGTGGCGCTGTTGCAGTTAGCGCCACAGGTCACCTGGAAGACATGCCCCGGCTGATTGGGCGTATTCTCGTTGAAGCCACCCACGCCGGCGTAACCTATCGGGTTGGTCGTGGTGCTGACCACGTTAGCATCAAGCACTACATCCAGTACGGGGCGGTTAGGCAGCACGCTGTTGCCACCGGTCACGTTCTTCCAGGTCGCGCTGATATTTTGCCCCGCCCCGAGGCCGAAGCCTATCCAGACGTTGCCGTCGTTGGTACCCACGATAGCGGTCTTGTCGGTCCTGAAGGCGAAAGCTAGCTGGTTGATGTGCGAGCGGTCGCCCAGCGTGCCCTTGGTGAGGTCGGGGCTGCTAGGGTACCATGGAACGCCCTCTTCGGAACCGTCTCTTAGACCATCGAGATTCTCCCACACCCTGTAGGTGCCACCGATAAAGTGCAGGCAGCCCTCTATCTGGTCGCATTCGTCGCCTGGACCATCGCCCGCGGGCACGCCCTTGTAAAGCTCATATGGGAAGATGAAGCCCACCCGCGCACCATCTATCCCAAAGTTCACAGGTACGCAACCTGGCACGTTAGGGACGCCCTCGATGTCGAGGCAGGCCGGGTTATAAGCCCCAGCGTGCCCCGTATCCGACCGCCTTATCGCGCCGTATTGAGCTTCCATGTAGACGCGCTGGCCGAACACAGGCTCTATGCGGGCGAACATACCGTCGCCGCCGATGCGCTGCTGCCACAGCTTCGGAGAGAGTGCGACGTTGGTGGTACCTTGCCAGGACGACGAACCGTTGTCCTGCGCGCCCGCCACCGCGAAGGGGTTGGGGCTGTTGGCGAATTCGGCGCTGATGTCGCCGCCGTAGAACTCTATCGTGCTCAAGCTGGTGTTGAGTTGCACGTACACAGGCTGTTGAGTATTGGCGTTCTCGGTGAAGTATACGCCGCCGTCGTTGCCGATTAGCTGCCTGCTGGACGAACCGGGCAAGAACGTAATCGCGTGCTGGTCTACGTGGACCGGGCGTGGCACCTGGATGCTGCTGTAACCGCAGGTGAGGTCTCTCACGGTATCGCCGCCGTTGGTGGACTTCCAGACGTTGATGTTGTCGAAGAAGATCACGTCGGGGTTATTGGGATCGACCACAATGTGCTGGTCGTACCAGTTCTGCGCTACGTCTCCACACACGTTCAGTAACGAGTCTTCCAAACAGGTGCCGCCGCACTGCACCTCGGCGGCTTCAAGGTCGTGGGCGGTGGTGCGCTGCTCCCATGTGGCTCCCCGGTCGGTCGAGCGCCAGATGCCGAGCATACCGCCCCGCTGGATGGCACCAAAGCCGGGGTTGATCGCCTGCACTTCGGCATAGATGTAGTTGGGGTTGCTTTCCGCGTATGCCAGGTCGATACGTCCTACCTGGTTGCCGCCGGCTACGTACTGAGGCACACCGCTGCCGGTACCGGGAGGCCAGCCTTTGCTCAGGTCGCCCTCAGGAGCCGGTAGGCTCGAAAGCGACCAGTCAGTCGGGCAGCCGCTGGACGGCCAGGTGGCCTTGTAGATGCCATTAGCGCCGTTCTCGGCCAGGTTGGTCTGCACGGTGGTGCTGTAGCCCCTCGCGCCTACAGCCACAAACAGGTCGCTGAGGGTGTTGGTCCGCGTCATAGCCAGGATGGCGGTAATGTCCTGCCGCTGATTGGGGAACGGGTCGGGCAAGCAGGGTCCGGCCCACGTATCGCCCTCGTCATAGGAGAAGTACATGCCAAGCTTGGTGCCCACCGCCAGGTCGTTGTTGTCATGGGGGTTGATGGCTACCTTGCCTATCGAATTGTACTGAGGGAAGACACCCGCAGGCTGTGGGTATCTAGGCTCGAAGACGTCGTAGCCTTTGATTTCCCATGTAGCGCCCAAGTCGGTGCTCTTGAGCAGTCCGGCGCTGCCGAAGGAGAAGGAACCGAACCGCAAGTCGCCGGTACCTGCGTAGACAGTATGGCCGTCCGGCTCTATCGCCAGGTCGCCAATGGCGAGCGTGGAGATATACGGGTCGTCCATAGTGGGCAGCCAGGTGGTGGCGGCACTACAGCAGTTGGTGGTCTTCCATACGCCACCGCCATCGGAGGCTATGTAAGCAATAGTGGGGCTGATGGGGTCTACCACTATGTCGTTGACGCGCCCGGCCACTTCAACGAACGGGAAGCAGACGGTACAGGTCTCGCTTTGTTGGGGCTGCGGGCCGATGGAGATCCACTGGTCTGCGTCTAGCACTTCAGGCGCGTTGGGGCTGGAGGGGCCTTTGTAGGTCACTCGTCCTGCAGGTATGCCCGACTTCACGCGCTTGTCCTGCTGGTATGCATTAAGCACCCACCTGCGGTCGGCCTTGCCGGTGGGGTAGGTATAGCGGTCGTTGAGGAAAGCATCTCTCGCGCCCAGCATGATGCTCTCTTCGTGCCCCAGGTTCCCTGGTTCTGCCAGGTAGAGGCTATTGGCTGCGTCCGCTCTGCTCAGGGAGGTACCCGGCTGCACTGCCGAGTTACGCTGGGCGGACTGCACCGCGAAAGCTGCCGTGACAATCAAGCCCAGTAGCATAACTGCCAGGGCGAGCTTGCGCCGGTCCACTACTATCCTGCTTCTCACTCTGCGCTCCTTCCTTTAACGACTAGAGTTGACATCTTTGTCCCCGTAGGTGTGACCGAGCAACATAGACGTTGGTAGCCATGTTGCGAGCACCCAGACCATAGTAGCAGGTGGAACTTCGCGTGCCCCAGGCTGCGCCTTATAGGGGCAGAGAAGCTACAGGTAACGTCTTATGCGCTGGGAGGTAAGAGTAGGACAGTATGTAAGGCTGTAGTAAGGCTGCACGAATTGTGCCTTCGCTAGTTGAGCATGAAAAAGACCTGCCCATGAGCAGGTCTCTCCACATGGGAGCTTGAGAACTTCAAGTGACATAAATGCGGCCAGATTACAGGCTGAAGTTAAGGCTCTTCAACCTCTGATGCCCACTTGCAGCCTAATGGTTCGACTGTATAGTGCACCTTGCCATGTAGAGGGCCGCCACAATTCCAGCAACCGTCAAATTCAGCATATGTGCTCACAACCATCAGGTCAGTACCAGATCCTGACTGCACTATACTACTATTACCTGGGGACCAGCACTACAGAGAACCGTGTAGGGTTGGGACACAAAGAAGACCGGAGTACGTAATTTGCACTCCGGTCTTCTTTGTGTGGCTGAGGAACAGCCTACAGAGGTCTACCTCCTGGCAGGGGTCTGGCAGTTGGGATAGAAGGTGTTAGCCACTATCTTGGCTGCCTGCCCCCTGGTGACGAGGTTGTTGGGGCGGAAGTATGGGCGGTTCTGCCCGTCGCAAGGCTCGTCAGGTCCGCCGCACGGGTAGCCACCCATCACGCCGCGAGAGGAGAGCCTTTGGATGTAGGGGTAGAACGAGCTTTGATTGTTGCTGGGTGGCACGTCAGCGAAGGTCTGCCCGGTGGGCTGCTCGTTGTAACCTGCCGTGTTGGACACGATCTTCGATAGCTGCCCCCTTGTGGCGTTGGCCGAGGGCCTGAAGTAAGGTCTGTCGTCCTCACCGCAAGGCTCACCGGGTCCGCCGCAGGGGTAGCCGCCCATTACACCCTGGTTGGACAGGCGGTTGATCCAGACGTAGAAGGGAGAGCCAGGTTCCACGTCCTCGTAGAGTTGGTTACCGGCATCGTCGTTGTTGCCTGATGCTTCAGATACCATCTTGGATATCTGTCCGCGAGTAACGTAGTTACCGGGCCTGAAGTAGGGGTTACCAGTAGCACCGCAGGGCTCTCCGTCACCTGTCTGAGGGTTGGTACCGCCGCAGGGGTAACCTGTGACGATGCCACGGCAGGCAAGGCAGCGCACGAACGGGTAGAAGGAGCTTTCGTCGTTGGAGGGCGGCAGGTCCTGGAACTCCGTGAGGCACGCCGTGGGAGTGGCCGACGCGGCGGTCACAGTCCTGGTGCCTGTGGCTACGGCGGTAGAGGTACCCGTGGCTATGGCTGTCGCAGTACGGGTTTGTGTAGCCGTAGTAGTGGAGGTGCCTGTGGCTATCACGATTTGCGTGCTTGTGGGCGTACCCGTACCTGTGGACACCGGGATCTGCGTGGCTGTAGAAGTACTCGTCGCCGCGATCTGTGTACTCGTGGGAGTACTCGTTGGTCCGGCGATCCCTGTACCTATAGTAGTAGCTGTCGGTACTGCCGTCTCCTTGGTCTCCTCTGCGATAGCAGTAGCGGTGCCGGTCTGCGTAGCCGTGGAGCTAGCGCCCACGGTCGCGGTCTGAGTCGCAGTGGAGGTTCGAGTCTGGGTGGGTGTAGCTGTAAAGGGGCAGGTGCCGGTGGAGGTAATTACCACGTTGTCCACGTACCAGCCCAAAGCGTCACCGCTCTCATCGCTGCCATGCCGCCACCGGAGTTTCACGCTCTTTCCCTTGAGGGTGGTCAGGTCTACGGTCACGCGCTGGAAGTCCGGCCAGTCGGGGTTTGTGCCGCCCCAACCCGGACGCCCGTTGAGCGGATTGCCGGGGCCGGTGATGGTATTTTCGTAGCCGCCTTCCGTGGTCATGGTGAGCGTGTCAGACCAGTTGACGCCGTTATCGGTTGAGTACTCCAGAACGCCGCCGTCGAAGGACGCAGGCTCCGAAATCACCTCGAACTTGTAGCGGTGGTAGAACTGTAGTTGCGCGGCGCTCGCTGACGCCGGGATCGTCACGTTGGTGGGCGATATCACCAGACGCTGGTCGCTCGACACGTCGTTGTTCTGCACGTAGGCGGAATAGAGGCCCGTATGAGACGCCTGGTGCGTTACGGTCCATTTCCTCTCGGGGTTGCCCACTTCCCCCATCTCAGCCTGGAAAACTCCCAGCGTGCCACTCTCAAACGTCTCGTACAGGAGACGTTCCGAGCCGCAGGCCAGCATCGTGGGCGATGCTAAAGGCGTGGGAGTAGTGGGTACGAACGGGGTATAAGTGGCCGGAATGACAGGGGTGCGCGTCTCGGCAGTGGCGGAAGCGGTAGCAGTGTTGGGTGGAGTGCCTGTAACGGTGGGCGTGGCCGTCTGCTCGAAGGGGCCGGAAGTCAAAGGCCAGACGAAGGCACCACGGCTGCGGGTGAAGGCAGCAAGAGTGGTGAAGCCGCGGTCCACCGCGAAGTCCCAGATCATGACGTTGGGCATGCCCTGGTTGAAGCGGTACCACACCGGAGAAGCGGCGTTGACGTCGTTGGTGTAGTAGACACCCCAGTCTGTGCCCGCGAACACCTGCTGCGGGAAGTTGGGGTTGAGGGTGATAGCATTCACAGGTATGTTCGGCAGGTTGCCCGATTTGTTCAGCCACGTGGAGGTAGCACAATTGGCTGTGCAGGTCACCTGGAACACGTGCCCCGGCTGATTGGGCGTATTCTCGTTGAAGCCGCCCACCGCGGCGTAACCTACTGGAGTGGTTGTGGTGCTGATTACTTCCGCGGAAAGCACCACGTCAAGCACAGGGCGGTTGGGCAGCACGGCATTACCGCCTGTAAGGTTCTTCCAGGTGGAGGTAATACCCTGCCCGGCACCGAGGCCGAAGCCTATCCAGACGTTGCCGTCGTTGGTGCCGGCTATGGCTATCTTGTCGGTCCTGAAGGCGAAGGCTAACTGGTTGATGAAGGAGCGGTCCGATAGAGTGCCCTTCGTCAGCACGGGGCTGGTTGGGTACCATAGACCGCTGGCTGTAGAACCGTCCCGCAACCCGGTGAGATTCTCCCACACCCGGTTAGTGCCGCCGATGAAGTGCTTGCAGCCTTCTCCCGGTGTCAGGTCGCACTCGTCGCCGGGGCCATTGGCGGCGGGCACACCTTTGTAGATCTCGTAGGGGAAGATGAAGCTCAGATAGGGAGCATCCACGTCAAAGTTGGTCGGTACGCAACCCGGCGCGTTAGGGACTGGGCTGATATTGAGACAATCGAGCACGTAAGGTCCAGGATGTCCGCTGTCCGACCGCCGCATCGCACCGTTCTGCGCTTCCATGTAGACGCGCTGGCCGAACACAGGCTCTATGCGGGCGAACATGCCGTCGCCGCCGATGCGCTGCTGCCACACTTTGGGAGCAGCGTCCCCACTGGCGAAGCTACCCGTCCAGGAGGAAGAGCCGTTGTCCTGAGCGCCCGCCACCGCGAAGGGATTGGCGCTGTTGGCGAAGTCGCCGCTGATATCGCCGCCGTAGAACTCGATGGTGCTCAGGCTGTTGTTGAGCTGTAAGTACAACGGCTGGTCGGAGTTGGCGTTCTCGGTGAAGTAGACGCCGCCGTCGTTGCCGATTAGCTGCCTGCTGGAGGAACCAGGCAGGAAGGTAATCGCATGCTGGTCTACGTGCACCGAGTAACCGGGGGGTCGAGGCGTCTGGATGTACGCGTAGCCGCAGGTGAGGTCTTTCACCGTCGCGCCACCGTCGTTGGACCTCCAGACGTTGATGTTGTCGAAGAAGATCACGTCGGGGTCGTTAGGATCGACCACTATGTGCTGGTCGTACCAGTTCTGCGCCACGTCACCGCACACGTTCAGTAGCGAGTCTTCCACGCAGGTGCCGCCGCACTCTGCTTCTGCGTCTTCCAGGTCCTGGGCGGTAGTGCGCTGCTGCCACGTCTGCCCACGGTCGGTCGAGCGCCAGATACCGAGCAACCCGCCCCGCTGGATGGCTCCAAAGCCGGGGTTGATCGCCTGCACTTCGGCATAGATGTAGTTGGGGTTGCTTTCCGAGAACGCCATGTCGATGCGGCCCAACTGGTTGCCGCCCCCGCCCACCGTGTACTGCGGAAGGCCGGTGCCGGAACCAGGAGGCCAGCCGTTGTCGGCGCGGCTCACGTGGGACCAGCTAGTGGGGCAGCCGCTCGACGGCCACGTGGTCTTGTAGATGCTGTTCGCCCCGTTCTCGGCCAGGTTGTACTGCACGGTGGTGCTATAACCCCTCGCGCCCACCGCCACGAAGAGGTCGGTGAGGGTGTTAGTCTGGGTCATGGCTATAATGGCGGTTATGTCCTGCCGCTGGTTGGGGAACGGGTTGGACAAGCACGGTCCCGCCCAGGTCTCACCCTCGTCGTAGGAGAAGTACATGCCATGCTTGGTACCCACGGCAAGGTCGTTGTTGTCGTGAGGATTGATGGCTATCTTGCCTATCGAGTTGTACTGGGGATAGACGCTCGCGGGCTGCTCATATGCAGGCCCAAACACGTCGTAGCCTTTTACCTGCCAGGTAGCGCCCAGGTCGGTGCTCTTGAGCAGTCCGGCGCTGCCGAAGGAGAAGGACCCGAACCGCAAGTCGCCGGTACCTGCGTAGATGGTGTGGCCGTCCGGCTCTATCGCCAGGTCGCCAATGGCGAGCGTGGAGATGTAAGGGTCGTCCATAGTGGGCAGCCATGTGGTGGCTGCGCTACAGCAGTTGGTGGTCTTCCATACGCCACCGCCATCAGAGGCGATGTAGGCTATCGTCTGGCTGATCGGGTCAACCACTATGTCGTTCACGCGCCCCGCGACGGTACCGAAGGGGAAGCATACCTGGCAGGTATCGCTTTGTTGGGGCTGCGGGCCAAGGGAGATCCACCGCGAGACGTTGAGGGCCTCAGGGGCGTTGGGGCCGGAGGGGTTCTTATAGGTCACCCGCCCGGCTGGCACGCCGGAACGCACTAGCTTATCTTGCTTTGCGGCGTTGAGCACCCACTGGCGCTCTGCCTTACCTGTGGGATAGGTGTAGCGGGCTTCCATGAAAGCATCTCTCTTGCCCAGCATGATGCTCTCCTCTTGCCCGCTCTCTCCCGGCTCTGCCAGGTAGAGGCTGTTTTGTACGTCCGCCCTGGTGAGGGGCGTACCCGGCTGCGCTGCCGAGTTACGCTGGGCGGACTGCACCGCGAAAGCTGCCGTGACAATCAAGCCCAGTAGCATAACTGCCAGGGCGAGCTTACGCCGGTCCACTGCTATCCTGCTTCTCACTCCGTGCTCCTTCCTCGAATAACGACAACAAACACCTTATGAATGGACACCTTCGTCCCGGCTCGGTAGGTGTGGCAAAGCAACAAAGACGTTCAATGGTCGCACTGTGAACACCCAGGTCATAGTAGCCGGTGGATTCACATGCCCCACGTTCGCGCCGGTGAGGCAGGAAAATACCACATAACGTCTTATGTGCTGGGAAGTAAGAGTAGGTCTAATATGTAAGGCTGTAGTAGGGCTGCACGAAATGTGCCTTCGTTACTGCTGAAGATGAGGAACCCCAGGCACTGTGGCTTGCATATATGTAGTAACAGATATCGCGAACCTGCCGTGGATCATGTGGCACAGGGGTGGCACCTTGAGCCGAGAGAGCAAGGCCCTACGCACGGCTCGTGACACAACGCAAAGGAGAGACCATCATGCTGGTTCGGAACGGGCAGAGAACAGTGCGCCTATGCCTGGCGTTTGTAATGGCCTTGCTCGCCATACCCCTCATACCACCCTCATACGCTTACGTTCAAAGCGATTCCCGCACCTTCCCCGAGACCGGCAAGACGGTAAAGGGTAGGTTCCTCACGTACTGGAACGAGCACGGCGGCCTGCCGCAACAGGGCTACCCGATTTCGGGCGAGATGCAGGAGAAAAGCGACACCGACGGCAAGACTTACACGGTGCAGTACTTCGAGCGTGCGGTGTTCGAGCACCACCCCGAGAACCAGCCGCCGAACGACGTGCTACTGTCGCTGCTGGGCAACTTCGTCTACAAGCAGAAATACCCCAACGGTGCGCCATCGCAGAAACCCAACACCTCGGCAGGCTCTCAGCTTTTCCAGCAGACCGGCAAGCGCGTGGGCGGGCTGTTCCTCGACTACTGGCAGAAGCACGGAGGGCTGGCCCAGCAAGGCTACCCCATCTCCGACGAGTTCACCGAGAAGAGCACACTGGACGGTAAGACCTACACGGTGCAGTACTTCGAGCGCGCTGTGTTCGAGCACCACCCTGAGCACCAGCCGCCCTTCAACGTGCTGCTATCTCAACTGGGCACTTTCCGCTACCAGGCCAGGTACTCCGCGACCAATGCCAATCTCACGCTCGACCAGTTCTACGAGAAGGCGTTCCAGGACATACTGCTGCGCGACCCCGAACTCTTCTCCGCGCTGGGCCTCCCCAAGAGCTACTATCCCGACTTCCGGCACAACCAGCTAACCAACCTTTCGGACGAGTACACCCAACAAACGTATGCCCTGATGAAGCAGACGCTGGACAGGCTGCGGGCCTACGACAAGAAGACACAGACGCCGAAGCAGCAAGTCTCCACTGGCATCCTTGAGTGGTGGCTGGACGACACCCTGCGCGGCCAGGAGTTTATGTACCACGAGTACATCATCAACCCCATATATGGCGCGGCGTACGGCCTCTACGACCTCATGGTAAACCTGCAATCGATCGCGAACAAGCAGGAGGCCGAGGACTACATCGCGCGCCTGGAACAGTTCGACACCCGGTTCGACCAGCTAATCGAGGCACTCAAGCTGCGGGACCAGAAGGGCATCCACATGCCGAGGTGGATGGCCCAGTCCTCGCTCGGCCAGATACGTAGCGCCCTCTCGGACAACGCCGCGTCCAGCGACTACTACACCGCCTTCCGGTCGAGGGTGGAAGCGTTAGGCAACGTGAGCGCGGCGGAGAAGGAGGCCCTGTACGCCTCGGCTCGCAACGCGATAGAGGGCACCGTCAACCCGGCCTACCGCAAGCTGGTAGACTACGTCTCGACGCTGGTAAACAAGGGCCGAAGCACTGACGGAGTGTGGGCGCTACCTAACGGCGATGCTTACTACCGCTGGATAGTGCGGCGGCACACCAACACCGACATGACCCCCGAAGAGATACACAACCTGGGCCTGAGGGAAGTGGCCCGCATCAGGGGTGAGATACGCGCCGCGCTGGACGCCCTAGGGCACAAGAACCCCGACCTCAAGGCCGCCATGAACGAGGCAGCCAGGGCCAGCGGTGCCTACGCCACCAATACGCAGGCGGGGCGCGACGACATACTGAACGCCTTCCGCAACGCCATTACGGAAGCCGAAACGAACATATCCGGCCAGTTCGACGTGAAGCCGAAAGCCAGGCTGGAGGTGAGGGCCGTGGAGGGTGGCGGCGGTTCGGGTGCCTATTACGTGCCCCCGGCGGTGGACGGCTCGCGCCCCGGCGTATTCTACGTGAACCTGGGCCGCCCCAGCTACAACAAGTACGAGGTGCCCACGCTCGCCTACCATGAGGGCGTGCCCGGCCATCACTTCCAACTGGGAATCCAGACCGAGTTGCAGAACGTGCCGATGTTCCAGAAGTCGGGGTACCCGATGTTCACCAGCTACGCGGAGGGCTGGGCGCTCTACGCCGAGAAACTGATGTACGAGGCTGGTGCCTACAAAGACGACGCATATGGCAACCTGGGCCGCTTGCAGGCCGAGCTATTCCGCGCCGCCCGCCTGGTAGTGGACACCGGCATCCACTACAAGAGGTGGAATGCCGGCCAGGCCAACGCTTACATGGACGAGACGCTCTTCTTCCCGCCTGGCGGCTACTCCAACGAGGTGAGCCGCTACATCATGTGGCCCGGCCAGGCCCTCAGCTACAAGGTGGGCGAACTGAGGATACTGGAGGTCCGCCAGCGCACCAAGGACGCACTTGGCAGTAAATTCAACATCAAGGAGTTCCACAACGTATTGCTCCAGAACGGTGGCATGCCCCTGCCGGTGCTGGAACTCGCGGTAGAGAACTATATAGCCAGTAAGAAGTGATTTGGGAATTGGGATTTCGGATTTAGTTAAGTATCCAAATAAATCCGAAATCCGAAATCCGAAATCCCAAATCTTCACGGCATAGGCTGTGCTTAAACCAATGACGTGATGAGAAATGGGGCTGGGAAGAGGTTGGGCACCGGCCTGGTAGTGCTGGCTCTGTTGGGCGTGCTCGCGGGGGGTTGGACGTCGCGGGCCCTTGCTCACGCGGGCAGGATAGTGAGCAGCACGCAGGTGAAGGTGGGGCCGTATACACTCGATGTGCTCTTCTACTCCTCCCCGCAAGTCGGGCAGGCTATACCTATCACGATTGCGCCGCGACCCGTCACCACCGACGGGCAGGTGCTCAACACCAGGCCGCAGCTACAGGCCACGCTACAGCCTTCCCCCGGTATGTCGGCCGGGGAGATCAGGCTGCGAGTGTACGACGACCCCGACCAACCTGCCTTTTTTGCTGTTGACCCGGTGGTAGATGAACGGGGCATATGGGTGTTGCAGCTTACCGTGGAAGGGGAGGCTGGCGCCGCTACCGGCTCGACCAAGGTGGTGGTGGCGGGGCCGGGTGGTTCCGAGCAAGCACCGGCACCCGCACAATCACCGTCACCGTCACAGGCACCCACGCCCGCCCCTGGCTCACCCGGCCCAAATGTAGCCTTCGCTATTCCGGTTGCCGTTGGCCTTGCTCTACTCGCGGTAGCAGGCTGGTGGGTGTTGCGGCGGCCCGCGCCCCGCAAAGAGGCCCCGGTCCGGCGTCGAAAATAACTACGGCTAAGGGGCTTTGGCCCTTTATCCAACCCGTGTGCCGCCCAACCAAATGCCCCTTAGCCTTGACATCCCTATTTCAGGTGGGGTACGCTTCTTTATCCCACCGGGGGTACACTTCTTGATTGAACCCCCATCCGTTGCCTTTTCCCCCATACGATTTGCAGCCCGATAATACCTCTCGATTTGCGGGGCAGCACATTCAACGAGGTCTTTCTGACGGGCGATACCCTTGTGGAAGAAGAGAGCACACGTCATGGCACCACGACATAGTACTCATACTTTTACCTGGCCTGGGATGTATAACGATATTGTTTCCAAGCGTTTTAGCATGCCCCGCACCGTTCATGCGCTCAATGACGAGCCGCGATTCAGACAGGAGGAGCTTTAAGGAATGAGGAAATCAGTTCGTATAATAGGCATATTGGTAACGCTGTCCATGATGCTTTCCCTCTTACCGGGGGGACAGCCGTCGTGGGGACAGCCGGGGGTAGTCGATGCCGCTACACCCGCGGAGGGCACCCTCAACCCGCCCAACAGCCAGGTCACCTGGACCGGCGGACCTTATACGGTTGTGACACCCGATCCCGCACTTTGTACCGACAGCAGCACTAACTGCGACACTTACACACTCAACGTCAATGTTCCCGACAATTACTGGGAGACTGCCGAAGGCAGCGTCACTATTGGTATTACCTGGACCGGCTCCGCCGACTTCGACATGTATGTTTACGATGAAGAGGGTGACGAAGTCGACAGCAGCGCCGCCGGGGCTACCACCTACGAAGAAGTTACAATACCCAAATTGCCTGGTGGCATCTACGAAGTACGCGTAGTGGCGTACTCTGCTGCAGGCACCAGCTACAACGGCTACGCCAGGCTCGAATCTACCCAGCTTCCCGCCGGAATGATCTACCCGGAGAGCCAGGACGTCATCATGGAGAAGCTGACGGTAGACTATCCGCTCAACGTCATATTCGTCGGCTATACACCCACCGCTGAAGAAATCGCTGAGATGCGGCAGTGGATCCCCGACAACTACCAGCCTACCGTATCCAGCAAGTCCCCCATCCCCGACGAGATTCAGAACGAGGCGGCGGGCTTGTTGAACTGGAACAAGAATCACTACATCAACGGGAAGCCATACTTCCTTGGCATTCGCTACAACTACAAGATTCGCTTCTTGCAGGCCACGGAAGAATATGCCAAGGCATTGTTCCAGCAGGCTGAGAACAGCACCGCTCCAAGCCAGTCTTTCCACACGGCGCAGGTTGGAGTCAGCCTCTCCCGCTACGACCAGAGCTACGGCAACTACCGCGTGGTAGCCAAGGGCGGCGACCCCTCTTACAAGGTAACCGACCCCACGAAGACCGACCTCATCGACGCTTACGCGGTTGAGGACTGGATCTTCAACTCGCGCTATGACGCGGCCTGGAACTGCGCCTTCCGCGACCTGGAGTCCGGCGACCTGTACAGCGCCGCCGTCATTCAGCCCGGCGAGGACGCTTACTACGATCCCTACTACGACAAGAACGGGCTGAACCTGGACCGCATGCCGCAAGGCCCCAACAAAGGTTCTTCCTTCCTATTCTTCGACACCTTCATGCCCGAGTATGCGTCTGATTACTTCCGCCCGAACGCTTACCACACGTGGGGCACCGACAAGGTAATCAACAACGGGATTGTATCGAAGAAGGTAGAAGAGGGCGGCTCGTGGCGCATCACCAACCCCGACACCGGGGCCTGGGACGGCGTGGACTTCGCCCGCACCTGGGGCGGCCGCTATCGCTTCCACTTCATCGACCTGGGTGCCGCGCCCAACGACTACGAGTCTTCTTCCTGGGCCGGTGCCGAGCGCACCATGTCCTCCGACTACCCGCACGGCGACCCGCCTATCTGGCAGTACAAAGCCGACCCTCAGTGGCAGCAGAGCGGCGAAGCCTGCGCGGGTGACGACCTCAACCCGCAGTACGAGTTCACCGGCGGCACTCCCTGCCGCATGATGCCTCGTTTGGCCCGCGACGTGGCTTACGGCCTCTTCTTCCGCTCCACCTCGGGCTATCTCTACCGCCCGATACCGCGCGGTGACGTAAACTGGCTGGCCGTGTCCAACTGGACCGACTTCTACTCCAGGCCGCAGTACGACCCCGTGACGGGGCAGATTACGAGCGCGCCCTGGTACGGCAACTGGTGGACCAACACCGACAAGCTCTACAAGATCGCCAACGCTACCGATCCCGCAGCGACGGACGACGTGCTCAGGTGGCTGTCATCGGCCCTGCCTTACACCCGCTGGGTTGGGCGCAAGGGCGAAGTAATCACCGTCTACGACCCGACCAACAACCAGCCTACATCCAGGCTGCTGGACACCTCGCCCAAGTACGAGGACCTGCCCGCGCCCGAGTACCACGTCACGGGCAGTGCGACGGAGTTCCAGATAGTGCCGGAACCGCTCTATGCGTTCCATGCCAAGCCCAGGATCGTCACCTACGGTAGCTCGCAGGTGAACCTGACCGACCTCTCCAACGCCTTCGAGAAGGCCAAGGCGAGGGGCTTTACCGGGCTTACCTACGACTTCTCGGTGCCGCACGAGTACATGCGCGACTACTTTGACGCTCACCGGCCCGGTATAGCCGACATCGTGACGGGCACGAACGGCATCTCTGAGTTCTCCCTGGTGAACACCATTCCCGGTATCAATATGGTGTTCGAGAAGGCCTACACCTGGGCGCTGCCCGTTATCGTGGGCGGTATCGCCGTGGGTACGGACGACGGCGAGGCTTGGGGCACCATGAACAACGTCAACGACCGAGCCAAGTCGCCCCTGTCCGACTACCCGGCGAACCCCGCCGCGAACTGCCCCGCTCCTATGCGCACCCTTGAGCCGTGGAACTGCCCCAAGCATTCCACCGTGGCTGACCCTGGCGCCCGCAGTGGTGGCGGCTTCTCCTACACCATCGAGCACGAGGCCGCCCACAACCTGGGCCTGTCTCACCCGCACGACGGCTCCTTCGGCATCGACCGCTGCCCCGAGGACGACCCTAACCAGGCGCGCCGCGGCAAGTGGGAGTGCTACTGGTCGGGTCTCGGCTGGATGTACGACATCTCGGCCGCCCCCACCACCTACGCTATGAGCTATCGCCCGTACGAGGTGGAGGACCAGGACAACCTTCAGCGCGGCCGTATAGCCGAGTACCTGGTACTGGGCCAGGACGCCCTGAAGCAGAGGCTGATTGACGAGTCCAACAATGGCGGTACGACTCCTTCCGCCGGGTGGACCTCCGACTTCAACCGGATGAAGCAGTGGCGCGAGCAGGCTTCGGCCCTGTTCAAGGTAGGTGACTACCTGCACTCCGAGTACGCAGCCCGCAACGCCTCCCTGGCGGCGCGTGGCGTGCCTCAGACCCCGCAGAACACCTCCAATCCCAAGCTCGTTGAGGCGGGACAGATCTTCTACTTCAACGTGAACCCGCAGCAGCAGCCCGAGGCAATACAGCCTTGCGGCGGTGGTGGCCCCGGCCCCGTGCTCCCGCCCTGCGACATCCAGTTCCAGGACGTGCCGGTGAGCACCGACGTCTCTTCGTTCTACCCGTACGTGCGCTGTCTCGCGTGCCAGCACATCCTCGGCGGCTACCCCTGCGGCGGCCCCGGCGAGCCTTGCGGCGCGACCGGCGACCCGTACTACAGGCCGAACAACAACATCACCCGCGGGCAGATCTCCAAGATCGTGTCCAACTCGGCGGGCTACAACGAGGACCCCGGCGCTCAGATGTACACTGACGTGAGACCGGGCGACCCGTTCTACCCTTACATAAACCGCCTGTCCAGCAGGCACCACATGGGCGGCTACCCGTGCGGTGGCCCAGGCGAGCCTTGCGACAGCGAGAATCGCCCGTACTTCAGGCCTGCGTCCAACGCCACTCGCGGCCAGCTATCGAAGATAGTTAGCAACGCGATTGGTTTCAACGACGCTCCGCAGGGCCAGACCTACACCGACGTGCCGCCTAGCACAAGCGAATCGTCCTACTACCAGTACATCGAACGGTTGTCTTCCAGGCAGGTTATGGGCGGCTACCCCTGTGGTGGCCCAGGCGAGCCTTGCGACAACCAGAACAGGCCGTACTTCCGGCCCCACAACCTCGTGACCCGAGCCCAGTCGGCCAAGATCGTGTCCAACACCTTCTTCCCCAACTGCACAATCGGCACCGAAGCTCAACCGGCTACGGTGAAGAAGTAAGGTTCAGAGGTGCACAGTGAAGGGAGGCCCACACGGGCCTCCCTTTTGTTTGCAATGCGTTGTAACGTAGAGACCATAAGGCAATCTCTATCGCCTATCGCGTCAGGTCGTCCGTGATGACGAGGTTGTTCTCCAGGGCCGCCTGGACCTCTTGCGGGGTGGCGGGGCTGCTGGGGCTGATGTTCAGCCAGACGGTGAGGTAGGGCGGGGTGTTGCCCATGAAGGTTTCCAGCGCCTTTACAAGCTCCCAACGCTCGTGCTCGCTGTAGCCGAGGATGTTTTCTATCTCGTCCAGCCACAGCCAGATCCGGCGGTGGTCGGACAGGTTGGCCTGGGGAGCCAAACCTGAGATGCATTGCAGAATTACCCGCAGCACCTCGTAGCGGTCCTCCAGCGACAGGTTGCGGGGGATGCCCATGCGGCGAAGCTCTATGTGGGTGGCGGTGTCCGACAAGTATGCGCGCAGCATGGCTATCTCGTCCTTGTCCATGCGCGAGCTTGCTTCCCACAGCAGGTAGAGCAGGTCGGCTACGAAGTCGCTTTCGTCCTGGGGCAGGCGGGCCAGTATCTCCTTGTAGCGGCCCGGCTCGGTAATCGCGGCCTGGCTCACCGCCTTGTTGATGCTCCCCAGCACGCTCGGCATGCCTACACTCTCTAACAGCCTCACGTATAAGGTGGCTGCCGGAGAATGAGACCAGGGCAGGCGGGCGGTCTTCACCACCACGTTGCTCACCGAGGGCCGTTCGTGTCTGCGGGCCGAGCGGCGTACCCAGGCAGCCTCGAGGTCGCGGCGCACCTGTCCCAACTGCGCCTTGCTCATCTTGCTAGCCACCAGCATGAAGCGGTCCGAGTAGATCGCGTCCTCTATGAGGTCGTGCACCCCTCCGGGTATGTCGATGCGTGGCTCGGACGAAGGCGGCTCCGGCTCTGCTGGCGCAGGCTCACGAAAGGGTATGATCTGGCCTAGCTGCATTGTGCGGAGATTGGAGGTGGTGTCGCGGTCCTCCAGATTGCCGGTAGCTTTGTCGGTGGGGACCGGCACCGGCTCAGGCTCCTCGTGGCTGCCTATCCACGCTTTCAGTTCGTCCAGGGCCGCGCTTGCCTCGTTCCCGGCCCAGGTCGCCGCCAGCCTGCGTATGCGTTGGGAGGCGCGCACCGCCTGCGCGTGCTCCGGCCTGACCAGCACGAATACGTCCGAGTAGCCCCGGCGTTGCGCCATGTTGTCGAGGTTGCGGCCTACGAAGCCGTCCCACCAGTTGGGGTTCTCGGCCCGCGTGAACGGCACCGGCACCGGCTCGTCGTGCGCGGCGGGTTCCACCAGGCCGTAAGCGTCCGACAGCACCAGCAAGTCAAGCCCCTCCGGCCAGCGGCCCTCCTTCTGGAGCGAACGCACCGCGCCCAACGCCCCACCGCGCGCCCGCTTCACGTCGGGCGGTCCGTCCTGGTCGCCATTGGTGCTTTGAGAGGACAGTATCAACAGCCTGCGCGGGCCGCCCTGATCGTTGCTCATGTTCTCCCCCTTCGCGGGTATCTGTCGATGAGGACAAGATATATTAGCAGACATTGTGGGGGGATGCTATGTGGACGATGGACGATGGACGATGGCGGGGTTGTATCAATCTCGTGTAATCACTTGTTCATAGCTGAGGACTTGTTTTTGTGTATAATTTAGATGTTCTGCCTCTTACAGCTACATTTTTCCTCCATCTGCATGACCTCCCAGTGCAGAGTAGCACCCCTGAAGAACAAAATAGATCATCCCCAGGTTTAGCCGCGTAACTATATCTTCAGTCGTACGCAGAACCTGAAGAGAAGCACCACATCAAGGCGTCTATTGTCTCTAATGTGTCCGTCATGAAGAGAGGAGCCGGCAATGCGTCGCATCATTTTTCTTGTAGCTGCGTTAGTTTGTGTGTTGGTGCTGCTCGTGGGCAGCGGTCCGTCAGCCTCTAGCGCCCAGGGCCAGGGGAAGCGTGGCATCAGTGCCGCAAAGTCTTCACCGGGGGGAAGCCTACCGCAAGACTCCGCCGCCCGCGCTGAGGGCGGTGCTGTTGATCTTTACTACGACGATAATTCATACGAGGATACGTATGGCTTCGGCATAGCTTCGGAGGACAGGAGTGCGGGAGCTATATGGTTGAACAGGTATTCGTTGGCTGGTATGAGCTACCCTGTGACGCTTCAGGACGTTCACATTCCCTTCCCCGGCCCTGAAGATGGTAACGGTGATTTCGTGGGCAAGCGGATTCGGATTTTGGTCTATGTGGACCCGAACTCCGACGGCGACCCACGTAATGCGGTTAACTTGTACGCAGCCAGCCACGTGATCCAGTTCGTAGAGGACTACCAGTATTTTGACTTGAATTTGCAAATCAACCAGACCGGAGACCTCTACGTCGGCTGGGAGGACGAATGGGCGGAGAGCGGACCCTCCCCTTACCAGTATCCAGCCCTCGTGGATCAGACCGCTCCTCAGAACGCGTCGTATATCATAGGGCAGGTATATTCCGATGTGCCCAACTTCAGCAACCTGGGGGCGAATGACTACTACGAACGCATTACAGACGGTAACTTCTTCATCCACGCCACGGTAGCCGAATACGTGCCGGAGCCGCCTCGCTGCCCTGGAGAGAGATTCACCGACGTATGCCCCGGCGACTACTATTACACGCCGGTGCTGAACCTGAACGACCGGGGCGTGATCTCAGGCTACAACAGCTCGCCGCCCTGTGACACGCCGAGCCACGCGCCCTGCTTCCGGCCCAACAGCAACCTTACTCGCGGGCAGGGTGCCAAGATAGTCGCGCTGGCGGCAGGTGTGCCTGCGGCCACGGGAGGCCAGCGGTTCCAGGACGTGGCACCCGGCAGCCCCTTCTACAACGAGATCAACGCCCTGGCCGCCCTGGGGCACATGGGTGGTTATCCTTGCGGCGGGCCGGGCGAACCATGTGGTGGCGGCAACCTGCCCTACTTCAGGCCTGGTGCCAATGTTACCAGGGGCCAGCTATCCAAGATCGTGTCCAACACAGCGGGCTACTCGGAACCGCACTCCAGCCAAAGCTTCGAGGACGTGCCTACCAGTGGGGCGTTCTACATATGGATCCAACGGCTGTCCAGTCGTGGCATCATAAACGGTTACACCTGCGGCGGCCCTGGCGAACCATGTAACGCCGGCAATCGCTCGTATTTCCGCCCCAACGCAGAGATCACGCGTGCTCAGACGGCTAAGATCGTGTACGGAGTCTGGCCGGAGGGAACTCAGCCGGCGAAGTAGTAGTAGCGTAAGTTACAGAGTCGGGACTGGGTTGAGACAAAGAGGGGCAACCAGCTAAGGCTTTGTTAGCACCTAAACCTTAGCTGGTTGCCCCTACGATGTTTGTGCAAGGGAAGCTCTTGAGGGCTTAGGTGTTCTGACCGCGCTGTACCGTTGCTAGATGGCAGCGCCTTCAAACGCCCGACTTAAGAACTTCCCTGTGAAGGATTGGGCAACCCCCGTGATGGCTTCCGGCGTGCCCTCAGCGACGACGTACCCGCCTGCCTCGCCGCCTTCCGGCCCCAGGTCGATAATCCAATCGGCGGCAGCAATTACGCCCACGTGATGCTCGATGATAGCGACGGTGTTGCCGCCATCTACCAACCGCTGCAACAGGGCGAGGAGCCGGGCGACGTCGGCGGGGTGCAAGCCGGTGGTTGGCTCGTCCAGCAGGTAGAGCGTCCGGCCCGTCGTGCGGCGGGCGAGTTCCTTAGCCAGCTTTATGCGCTGCGCTTCGCCACCGGACAGCGTATTGGCAGGCTGCCCCAGTTGCAAGTACCCTAAACCCACCTCGGACATGAGGGCTAAGCGCGAGGCCACCGCTGGTACATCCTGGAATACCGGCATGGCCTCATCAATCGTCAGGTCGAGTATGCCTGCGATGTCGTAGCCTTGGTAGCTAACGGCTAGCACCTCGGGTTTGAAGCGCCGCCCCCGGCAGGAAGGGCAGCGCACCTGCACATCCGGCAGAAAGTGCATATTCACCGTGAGCGTACCTGCGCCCTTACAGCGTTCGCAGTGCCCGCCGGGAACATTGAACGAAAAGTGTCCGGGGGTCAGGTTGCGGCGGCGAGCCTCGGGCGTTTCCGCAAAGACCTGGCGGATCGGCGTAAAAGCATCGGTATATGTGGCCGCGTTGGATCGGGACGTGCGCGTGATAGCTGCCTGGTCAATCGAGATAATCTTGTCGATATGCTCCCACCCCTCTATGCCGTCGTGTGCGCCGGGAGCTTCGGTCGCGCCGTTGAAGTGCTGCCGGGCCGCCCTGTCCAGTATGTCGAGCATCAACGAGGACTTGCCGGAACCGGAGACCCCGGAGACGACGGTCAGCGTGCCCAGGGGTATCCCAACGCTGATATTCTTCAAATTATGCTCCCGCGCCCCGCGAATGACGAGACGTTTGCCGTTGCCGGGCCGCAGCCGGGAGCCTGGCAGAGCAGCCCGGCCCGCGAGGTAATCGCCCGTGACCGACGCTGCGTAAGCCGCGATTTCGCCGGGCGCTCCCTGCGCGACTATGCGCCCGCCGTGTTGGCCGGCGCCGGGGCCGAAATCAATCACATGGTCCGCAGCGCGGATTACGTCCAGGTCGTGTTCGACTACCAGCACCGTGTTTCCCAGGTCGCGCAGCCGTCGCAGTACGTCTATGAGTTGGCTAGTGTCCCGTTGGTGCAGGCCAACCGTCGGCTCGTCGAACACATACATCACGCCGGTCAGGCTGGAACCGAGGAGCGCCGCCAGCCGCAATCGCTGGGCTTCACCCGCCGAGAGGGTAGGGGAGGAGCGGGCCATGTTCAAATACCCCGCCCCCACGTTCACCAGGCGACGGATGCGCTCGCCCAGGTCGTCTATGATCGGCTGGAGGATGTCGCTTTCTTCCTCGAGGACCACTCCTGGCAGCCGCTCTACCCAGGTTTGCAGCGCCGTAAAGGGCATTTGCGACACGTCGATGATGCTCAACCCAGCAACGGTCACGCGGCGGCTTTGCGGGCGCAGGCGAGTGCCCTGGCAGTCGGGGCAGGTTTGCGTCACCAGGAGTTGTTCCATGCGCTCGCGGTAATCGGCATCTTGCGCGTGTTCCTGGTAACGGCGCATCAGGGTGGTGACTACGCCTTCAAATCGCCCCTGGTTGACGTTTTGCGGCGGCTCGATAAGGGGGTAGTGCCGTCGAAATTGCGGGCTGTGGCTGCCGTAAAGCAGCAGATCGCGTTGAGCCTGCGCGAACTCTCCTATGGGCGTGGCCGGATCAAAGGCCAACCAGAAATGTTTGGCGGCAAGTTGCAGCGTTTCGAGGTGCCGCTTGATTTCAGGTGAGACCCAGCGGACGACGCCACCATCCGGGATGCTGCGCGCCGGGTCGATCAGCAGGGACAGGTTGGCCGCGTACACCACTCCCAGGCCGGTGCAGTTCGGGCATGCACCCTCGGGCTTGTTGAAGGAGAAGTGAGCCATCCCCAGTTCGGGTACGCCCTCGCCACAGTGAGGACAAGGGTATGTGTTCTCGGCGGCTGCACTGGGTTCGTCGGCGGAGTCTTCTTCTAACAACTCAAGCCCCGTGACGTTGTGGGATGGTGGGACCTCCTGGCCGCAGGCGGGGCAGGGCTGTTGTCCGATGCGGGCGAACAGGATGCGCAGGTATGTGAAGACTTCGGTGACGGTGCCCACCGTGGAGCGTGGGCTGTGATTGGTCAGATGCTGGTCGATGCTGATGGAGGGGGATAGTCCCTCTATGCGCTCGACGCTTGGCTTCTGCTGGTAAGTCACCATACCGACCGATTCGAGGTATTGGCGTATCGCCTCCTGGTGCAGGGTATCGAATGCCAGGGTTGACTTGCCCGAGCCGGACAGCCCGGTCAGCACGACCAGCTTGTACTTGGGGATGCTGAGGGTGATATTCTTCAGATTGTGAAGACGCGCGCCTCTAATCATGATCGTGTCTGGCATGACCCGCTAAGTACCCTCCTACGATTGAGAACGAACAATACGACGCGCAATATCCGAGGGATTGCCGCCGTTCATCTGCCAGTCTACAACCCCGGTGTGCTAGTGTCAACGCAGACGACATGCTCCCCAGTCTGCCATGACAAAATTCCTTGGGCACCCGGTGATTCGCTGATGTTGCCGACTAAACGGAGATAGGCGAACATACCTCTTTGCACTTCCCACCGCTTGCGATATACTGGGGGCACTAATACCCACCCCTAATGCGGAGGTCAACGATGCATCCGACGAAGGAGCCTTCCGGCGACGGCGCTGGCACGATTGAGAGCCTTTTGAACGAGGAGCGCGTTTACCCGCCCTCGCCAGAGTTCGTGGCCCAGGCCAACATCTCCGACCCTGAAGTGTACGCCCGCGCCGAGGCCGACCCCATAGCTTTCTGGAACGAGCAGGCAGGCGTGATCGACTGGTTCAAGCAGCCCACCGACGTGCTACAGTGGGACCCGCCCTTCGCTAAGTGGTTCCAGGACGGCGAGCTTAACGCCTGCTACAACGCCGTGGACCGCCACCTGGGGTCCCGCGCCGACAAGACGGCCCTCATCTGGGAAGGCGAGCCGGGGGACACCCGCTCCCTCACGTATAGCGACCTCTACCGCGAGGTGAACCGCGCCGCCGCCATGCTCCGCAACCTGGGTGTCGGTAAGGGCGACCGGGTAGCCATCTACATGCCGATGATCGTGGAGGCGGTGGTGGCTATGCTGGCGTGCGCGCGGCTGGGTGCGCCTCACACGGTGGTGTTCGGCGGCTTCTCCCCGGAGTCGTTACGCGACCGCATCATAGACGCCCAGGCGAAGCTGGTAATTACCGCCGACGGTGGTTACAGGCGTGGCGGCATCGTGCCTCTTAAGGCCAACACCGACGCCGCCCTCGATTCGCCCGACCTGCCGGTGGAGAGGGTGCTGGTGGTGCGGCGCATAGGCGAGGGTGTCGAGGCGAACATGCAAGAGGGCCGGGACGTTTGGTGGCACGATGCCTGGCAGGAGGTGCCCGAGGACACGATAGTGGAGCCGGAGCACGTCGAGGCCGAGCACCCACTCTTTATCCTCTACACGTCGGGCACCACGGGAAAGCCCAAGGGCGTCCTGCACACCACCGGCGGCTACATGGTGGGCACGACCCTCACCTCTAACTGGGTGTTCGACCTGAAGGAGAACGACGTCTACTGGTGCACCGCAGACATCGGCTGGGTGACCGGGCACTCCTACCTGGTGTACGG
>JALZHG010000271.1 GCA_030914045.1 Chloroflexota bacterium
ACGACCCTATTGACCCTAATCTGACCCTAACGCGGACGCAATACCCTGCAATGGTAGGCAATGCAGTGAACGTAAAACCCTTGTCTATGCGGGATTTGCAATCCTGTGCAACGCTCAGCAACCACTGACCGCGCACTCGTAATGAGGTTCTAGGTCAGCGGTTCGAGTCCGCTCCTCGGCTCTCTTTTGTCTGAATTTGCAGGTAAAATGTAGAGCAACGCAATGGCCCCAGCTTTCCGTCGGACCGATTTACTGCAACCCGTTTGACGGAGGGTGCTCTCCAGAGCGTTGGCGGTGTGATCACGGAGGTGTGAGTCGAGAACCCCCTGCCGTTAGAGCTGTGCTTCCATAGTCGAATAGAAGAGTAGGCTGCTAGGGGTAGAGCCGGTATGGGTTTAACGGAGGGAGATCTGATACTCGCGCTGCGGCGCGCCATGAATGTCCCGGCGATTGGCGACTAGCCAAACGATATAATGCTCGTGGGGAAAGGATTGAGGTAGTTTATCTGGGAGGCTGATCGCGACCGAAGCGCTGCTTAGAACCAAGCTCTACGTACCACGGGCGCACCCTAACCTGGTGCCCCGCCCGCGCCTGGCTGAGCTGCTCGCTGAGGGGATGAATCACAAGCTGACTCTCATCTCGGCCCCAGCTGGTTTTGGCAAGACCACCCTGCTTAGCGAGTGGCGAATGATCCATCTGAGCAGCGAGTACCCGCTCGCCTGGGTCTCGCTGGAGGAAGCCGATAATGATCCTTCACGCTTCCTTTCCTATCTTATAGCTGCGATCCAGGCCATCGAAGCGGAGACCGGAAAATCCGTCCTAAACTCGCTTCGTTCACCTCAACCACCCCCGATCGAGTCGGTGCTCACGGCACTTGTGAACGAGATCGCGGCCATACCGAAGGACTTCGCTCTTGTCCTCGATGACTACCACCTCATAGCGAACAAAGCAGTACACGACGCCGTCTCCTTTCTGCTGAATCATCTGCCGCCTAACGCGCACCTCGTCATTGCGAGCCGCGCCGACCCGCCCTTGCCCCTCGCGAGGCTGCGGGCCCAGGGCCAGATGACCGAGATACGCACCGACGACCTCCGGTTCACGACAGAGGAGACTGCAGCGTTCTTGCGGGGCGTGATGGGCTTGGACCTCACGGAGGAGTCGGTCACGGCGCTCGAGAAGCGTACCGAAGGTTGGATCGCGGGGTTGCAGCTTGCAGCACTGTCCGTGCGAGGACGCGAAGATGTCTCTGGCTTCATCACAGCGCTCAGGGGTAGCAGCCGTTATGTTTTGGACTATCTGGCCGAAGAGGTCCTCCGGCGCCAGCCCGAGGACACAAGAGCTTTCCTGCTGCACACCTCCATCCTCGACCGCTTGAGCGGTCCGCTGTGCGACGCCGTTACGGAAAGAGCAGACGGCCAGGAGATGCTGGAGAGGCTGGAGCGGGCGAACCTTTTTACTGTTCCGCTGGATGAGGCGAGGCGTTGGTACCGTTACCATCACCTCTTCTCCGAGTTCCTGCGCGAGCACTTGCACCGTACCCAACCCGATCTGGAGCCGCGGCTACATCGCAAGGCATCGTCTTGGTACGAGCACAACAGGCTTGTTCATGAGGCGGTGGGTCATGCCGTCGCTGCCGCGGATCTCGAGACCACCGCACGCCTTATCGAGGAAAACTTCAGGGACATGCTGGCGCACGGTGAAGCGTCCTTGCTCTTGAGCTGGATGGAGGCGCTGCCCGAAGAGCTGCTGCGCTCTCGACCTCGGCTGTGCATTCCTTGTGCCTGGGCGCTGCTGATAATCGGCCGACTTGAGGCCGCCGAGCTGCGCGTTCAAGACTTGGAGCGCATGGTCGGCGCCGCCGGCTTTCCGCCGGACGAAAGCGAAGTCTCGATCAACGACGATGAGCTAGCCGCGGTCTCCGGCGAGGCAGCCGCAATACGGGCCTTCATTGTTCGCAACCGGGGGGATGTACCCTTCTCCATTGAGCTTTCGCGTAGAGCGCTGGGGCTCTTGGCCGAGGACAACTTCACACTCCGTGGTATCGTGGCCTACCTCCTGGGGGGTGCCTACTCCATGAACGGCGACCTCGTGGCGGCACACGAGTTCCTCTCCGAGGCGATCACCACCAGCCAGAGGGCAGACAACGCCTTCGCTGCGCTGCTTGCCATGAGAGGGCTGGCCGAACTAGACGTGATGAGGGGGCGTCTGCACCGGGCAGCCGACCTCTATCGGCAGGCGCTCCGGCTCGCCGAGCAGCGACCGTTCCCCGCTGCGGGCCTCGCGCACGTGGGAATGGGCGAGTTGCTATACGAGTGGGACGACCTGGACGGCGCGATGCGCCACTTGGCGGAGGGCATCGCGCTGGGCGAGCGGAGCGGGAGCACCAGCATCGTCCTCCCCGGCCACGCCCTTTTAGCGCGCGTGAAGTGGGCGCGAGGAGATCCGAAGGGCGCCCTCCGCGTAATCCAAGATGTCGCGACGACCGCACAGGGCATGACCCCGTCATCCCGGGACCTCAACCGTGTCGTCACGTACGGGGCAAGGCTGAGGTTGGCGCAGGGCGACGTGGAAGGTGCGACCCGATTGCTAGAGGAACGCGGGATCGGCGTGGACGACGATCTTGACCACCTGAACGTGTTGGAGCACGTCATGCTGGCCCGCGTGCTCATCGCCCGGCGCGAGCACGACGCGGCGCTGGATCTCTTGGGGCGGTTGTTGGAGGTGGCGGAGGCGACGGGGAGCACAGGGAGCGCTATAGAGATACTGGCTGTCGAAGCGTTGGCGGGCGCTGCCCAGGGCGACGAAGCGCAGGCGATGAGCGCTCTGGCGCGAGCCCTGTCTCTCGCCGAACCGGAGGGCTACGTACGCACATTCGTGGACGAGGGTGAGCCGATGGCCGCACTGCTCTCCAGGTTCCTCCGAGCGCGGCGGGCAGAGCGCCTCCCCAGCTCGCGCGATGCCTCAACGGAGTACGTGGATGCGTTGCTCGCGGCGTTCCGGGGACCCTCCGGAAGTCGTGCACTCAGCATCAGAGCGGATACTCCTCAAACCGCCCAGCTGCTCCCTGATCCATTGAGCGAACGAGAGCTCGAGGTCCTCCGGCTCGTCGCCGCAGGCAAGTCGAACCGGGAGATCTCCCGGCAGCTCTTCGTCACCGTCGATACCGTAAAGAAACACCTCACCCACATCTTCGGAAAGCTCGGCGTGCGCAGCCGCACCCAGGCGGTGGCCCGCGCACGGGAGCTGGGCGTGATCCCGTAGGGGCACAAGACACCTCCGCTCCGTTCCGCTTCGGTGTAACCTCCTGCTCCTGCCTGCGATGCGCAATGATTCCACCTTCTATTCCACTTTAGGGTGATGCTCGTCCTACCGCTCCGCCATATAGTGGCGCAAACGAAACGGGTCAAAGAAAGGAAGGTGAGAAGACGTGAGGAGTGATAACCGCGGGCTCCTGATCACGCTGGTGGTGCTGGTTGCGATTGCGCTGATCGGGCCCATGATCGGCGGCACGTTGTTCGGTCCGGGCGGTATGTGGGAGGACACCGACCGGGCGGCGGGATGGGCTCTTGGATTGTTGGCGGGGTTCGGAGGACTCTCCTTGCTCGCAACCCCCGCCGCACTGATTGTGAGCATAGTCCTGCTGGTACGCTGGTTGGGTGGTACATCCGCCCCTCCCGACAGAGGGGTACAGGAAGAGAAGGGGAGAGGGGAGCGAGACCCGGCGCTGGATACTCTGCGACGTCGCTATGCCGCGGGCCAGATCTTCCACGGGGAGTACAAAGATATGCGCAAGAGGTTAGAGCGGTGACCACCGTTCGGGGGGCAGGCATGAAGACTCCGAGAAGACTCAAGCTGCTGGGAATAGGAGCCGGCTCACTCCTATTGCTCGCGTTCGTCATAGTCGTTGTTGGGTATCTGTTGGCACCACACTTCTACCTGACGCGCTCCATCTTCTGGGGGGAGTCCGACTACAAAGACCTCGAGAAGTTCCCCGCTCGTACCATCCACAACGCACCTCCCACCTTCCGCTTCGATAAGCTGCCCACGGACAACCCTTATGCCTCTCAGATCGAGGCCATCGCGAGCGAGGGTAGCAACGGCAGCCTCGAAGATTACCTTGAGGCGAGCGGGACGACGGCATTCCTCGTCATCCACGATGATAAGTTGCTCTACGAGAGGTACTTCAACGGCTACGACGAAACCTCTGTAAACAC
>JALZHG010000082.1:0-19925 GCA_030914045.1 Chloroflexota bacterium
ACAGGGTACCATAAGAACGAGGAACCATTGCGGGGAAGGACGAGATTTCTCACTGCGTTCGATATGACAAGGGCGGGGCCATGTGCTCATCTTCGACAGTGTTGTTTTTGAGATAGCTTCTAGTAAAGCTTTAGTACATTAGTCCCACAAAAGTGCGAAAACTATTGCCCTGCACCCCTACCTCTTGTAAGATGCTCCCATATAGGTATAATCTATTCGTCTATCTAAACTTAGACGTCGGGCGAGGTATGAACACAGATGCAGATGAGGAAGAGCATCGGCGAAGTTCTGGCTGACAATCGGACTGAACCCAATGAAGGTAGGGCAAGTATGCAGGAATTGATGCAACGTGGCATAGCAGCCTCCGAGGCTGGCGACAAGCAGACCGCGAACGCGATTTTCCGCAGGGTAGCGGAGTATTACCCCAACAACCTCGAAGTGTGGGTGTGGCTGGGGTGGTCGAGCGCCAACCTGGACGAAGCGGAACTCGCATTCACACGCGCCGCCGAGTTGGACCCCGGCAACGAAGAAGTCGCGCTCGGCCTGCGCTGGGTTGCCTCGCAACGTCCCTCCGAGCCACAGCCGGCCAGGGAAACACCGGCTCCCCAGCCCACCCAGCAAGTGGAGGAGGCAGCGCAGCCGTGGCAACAAGAGCAGGCCGATGCACCTGTTACCCATACGGTCCCGCAGTATGAGGCAGCACCTGCCGCACATGCCGCCCCGCAGTATGACCTGACGCCGAGGCAGACACCCACGCGCAGCGTCAGCGATATGCTGCAACAGGCTATCAAGACGGTCCAGAGCGGCGACAAGGCGACCGCCAACCGCATGTTCGAGTACATCCTTTCCGTGCGAGCAGCCGACCCCGACCTTTGGGTGTGGCTGGGCGGCACCAGCAGCAGCCTAGAAGACGCCGAATCCGCCTTCCGCCGCGCCCGCGAAATCGACCCATTTCACGAGAAAGCCACCCTCGGTCTACGCTGGGTAGCCCTCCGACGGCAGGTAGCTTACGCCACCGCCACGTCCTCAGCGCCTGAACCTGTCGCAAGCACGGCGGGCAGCGGGCAATCTGAGCCGCGCAAGGAAAACTTCTTCACCCGGTTCTTCAAACGGTTCAGCCGTTCGTCGTAGGTAACAAGAGACGGAAACGCCAAGACGCCAGGACGCCAAGGACGCGCAGAGATTAGGATTGTTGTGTTCAGGGCAAAGAGGAGCATGGTACGACATCATGTACCATGCTCCTCTTTGCCCTTCTTTACCTTCAACACTCTTGGCGTGGTCCTTGGCGTCTTGGCGTCTTGGCGTTTTCGTCTCTCCTATTACTGATATGCGGTCGTGCCAATCTGAGGATATAGCGGCGTTTGGTTCGTTGCAAAAGGGTAGGGGCGTCGTTATAATTGAGTAGGGGTGGATAACTCCCGAACATGAACAAAGTAGAGGTAAACTGGAGGTAGGAAGCTGGAAGCAAACACGTTGGCACGTCAGGTGGTGGAAATTGCCTCCGACCGCAAGGCTGAGGACATAGTGATGCTCGATATTGGCAAAGTTTCGATCATCGCGGACTATTTCGTGATATGTACGGGCACAAGCGACCGCCACGTACGGGCCATAGCCAGGGAGATTGACGAGAAGCTGGGCGACCAGGAGATCAACCCGCTCAACGTAGAAGGGCTGAACGAGGCGAAATGGGTGTTGATGGACTACGGCCCCGTGCTGGTGCACATTTTCGACACCGACACGCGCGATTTCTATCGCCTGGAACAACTCTGGACGGGCGCTCAGACAGTGTTGGTGGTGCAGTAACGTAAGAACGTAGTGTAAGCAGGGCGCGCTTCAGACATCAAGGAAGATGCAATGCAGCTCAGGACCGAAAACAGCGTACTGAAAATCGGCAACAGCGGCCAGCCCGCCATCAGCCTGGCTATATCCCCGAGGGCGAAGACCAGCCACCTCATGACGGGCCTCGTACTAGGCGCGCTCCTGGGTTTCGTGGCTGGCTCGGTTGCCACCCTGCTGGTCGGAGAGAAGAGCCTCCTGCTGGTGCAGCACCTCTGGAACCGCCTGACCGGCGTAAACGAGAGCGGCGACAAGGTGCATTTCGAGTTGCTGTTGCAGTGAGTCTGAAACGTGAAACGTGAAACGTGATGCGGCGATAGTAAGTTGGTCGCTGTACATGAAGAAGGGTCGCCTACTGTGTGTAGCGCGACCCTCTTGTTATTAGCCCCGGTGTGCCACTTACCGCCTCACGTTTCACGTTTCACGTTTCAGTATCGTCGTAATCGTCCTCACCACCTGCCGCGAACGCCTCCGGGTCGTAGTCTTCCATTACCTTCTCGGGGTCTTCGCCCTTTTCGATACGGGTTAGGGCCTGGTCGAACTCGGGGCCCATGTCGAACTCGTCGCCGAGGCTTTCCTTCATCTGCCGCGCCCAACGCGCCACCTGGCGGGGGTCGTCCTGGTCGATGCCGGCCATGAGGTCGTCGTCCAGCGCGCCCATGCTGTTCTCGCCGAGGTCGGCTCCCATCTCGGTGTCGTACTCACCGCCGCCTCCAGCTCGGACAGTGCGGGCGCGAGACATCACACGCTTCAGGTTGGGGCTGCCACAGCGAGGGCAGCGGTTCTCCCCCGCCTCGGCGCGGCTCGCAGCCACGCTGTAGCTCGTAAAAAACAGGCTCACCTTGCGGTCGCACCCACCGCACTTGTACTCGTATATAGGCATCGTTTGCAAGTCCTCTGTGATATTTTCTAACCCCGAATTGTAGTATAGAGCGCCGTCTGATGCAAGGTGGTCAACAGTAGCTAGCACGCGGCTTGTCGGACCAACGGGGATATTAGAACCCGCCTCTACCCTGTCGTCCTGAGCGCAACGAAGGATCAGTAACACGAGCTTGGTTGCCCCTATCGACGTTTACCAAAGCCCCACCCTGTCATTTCGAACGGAGTGAGAAATCTCGTCCTACAGCACCCAAATAGCACCTTTCCTCTAGTCACTGCGTGCATAACAAAGAGGAACATCCAGGCGGAGGACGAGATTTCTCACCCCGTTCGAAATGACAAAGTAGAGGCTTTGGGTGGTAGTGATGAGGCTATCAAACATGGGTGGCTGATCCTTCACTGCGCTCAGGATAACAGGGTGGGAGAGGGTCATTGCTATCGATGCAGGGACACACGACGGCACAGTCCTGGGCGGCTGCCTGTGGTATAATACCCACCACGTTGGACGTCCCTACTACAGTGGAGAGGCTGCTTGCGACCCTGCGCGATGTGCCGTCCCGCGAGTGGGCTGGCTTGTTCGCGGGGCTGGTGTTGCTGTGGGCGCTCTCGGAAGTGTTCGTCGGGCGGCTGGGGCTGCACGCGCTTTCGCTGGAGAGCGACCGGGGTTCGGCGTTGGCGGTGCTGGCGAGCGCGGGCATAGCGGTACCCCTGGCGCTAGGAGCGAGCATGTTGCGGCTGCTGCCTATGGGGGCTGATTGGGTGCGCTGGGGCGGGCTGGGCGTCATGTTCCTGGGGCTGGCGCTGCGGGTGTTCTCTATCCTGTGGCTGGGGCCGATGTTTACCCGCTTCGTACAGATACTACCCGGCCACCGCCTGGTGACGAGCGGCCCCTACCGCTTCGTGCGCCACCCCTCCTACAGCGGCCTGCTGCTATTCTTCACCGGCCTGGGTATCGCGCTGGGTGATGGGCTGTCGGTGGCTATCATGGCCGTGGTGCCGGCGTTGGGCGTGCTCTACCGCATCAGGGTGGAGGAAGAGGCGCTGCTGGGAGCGTTCGGGCAGGAGTACCGGGCGTACATGGGCAGGGTGCGCGGTCTGGTACCGTTACCGAAACGGGCATCCAACTAACTAACGGGCACCAGTTGCTATTCGGAGCGGTCCTGTTGCGGGCGGACATGGTAAACTACGCCTATGCCAGCACTGCAACATAGAAAGGCAAGCCGCGCATGGTTAGCTGTGTTCGTTACCTCAATAGCGGCTATCATCTGTGTTGCTATGGCTACTATTCTTGCGCCCAGGTCAATCGATGCTTTGTCTGAGTTGAAATCATTGCCTCTATACCCTAAAGCCCGCCTGGTAAGCTTTAGTGGCAACACTCAATATGAACAGTCTGGCGGGGAGTGGTGGGCCTTAGTAGAGGCAGGGGGCATGGGCTCATACCTCCCTAGAAAACTCATTGTCAGTGTGGCTACATTGACATTTGAGACGAACGACGGACCTGAAGAGGTTCTGAAGTTCTACGATGAACAGATGACCCAGAGAGGTTACTACGAAGTAAGCGATGGATCGGCGCTCCAGGAACACTTGATATGGACGCACCGTTTTGGGACGCTTGGGGAGATAGTAGAGAGCACTTTCGGGGACGATCTCATCAACCAGCCCCGCAATCTTCACAATCTACGCATAACGGCCACCGGTGCACCCTCACAACAGGACGCGCGCAACGACATTACGCTTATATCGGTCGAGCATAAAGTTCTCATGGAAACTGGTGGGCTTTTGTTCTACAAGTAAGTATCTAGTAAGCGGCATATTGAAAGCCCTAGAAAAGGCTCAAGGTTGAAGGTTGAAGGTTAGCAGTAGTTAGAAAGGCTATCATACGTGGCCGAAACCCCCCTCCGCCAGCAATACCTCAACATCAAGAAGCAGTACCCCGACACCATCGTCTTCTTCCGGCTGGGCGACTTCTACGAGACGTTCGACGGCGACGCCGCTATAGTGTCGCAGGTGTGCGACGTGGTGCTCACCGCCCGCCCCACCTCAAAGGACCAGCGCATCCCGATGGCGGGTGTACCCTACCACTCGGCGGAGGGGTACATCGCCAAGCTGGTGCAGGCAGGCTACAAGGTGGCCGTGGCCGAGCAACTGACCGCCCCCACCGTTGACCAGGAGACCGCCGCCCGCCGCATCCGATTGGGCAAGAAGGAGTCGTCCCTCACCGCCAATTGGGCGGAGTCGGGAGTGCCCACCCACCAGGTAGGCAAAGGTCGGGAACTGGTAGAGCGAGACGTGGTGCGCGTCATCACCCCCGGCACCGTGACCGAACCCGGCATGCTCGACGCGCGCCGCAACAACTACATCGCGGCGGTGGTAAGCGATGGTCAGGCCGCGGGGGTAGCCTACGCCGACATCACCACGGGCGAGTTCGCCACCACCGAAATCCGCAAGCCCACGGGCGAGTTGCCCACAGCGGTGCAGCAGGAAATAGACCGCCTCAAACCCGCCGAGATGCTGGTGCCGGGCGATGATATGGAGGGCCAGCCGGGGAGCATGGCGGCGTACAGGCTGTGGGCTAAGCAGGACGATGGACGACGGACGATGGACGATGGCAAGAACGGGGCGAGCGGGGCGAATGGGCACCACCGCCAGAACGGCCTCTCCATGCCCCACCAGACGGAGACCGACCCGCACAACTGGGCATTGGACCCGGCCCGGCAACGGCTGCTCAAGCATTTCTCCGCGACTTCCCTTGAGCCGTTTGGGTGCGCGAGGCTGCCCCTGGCGATAAGGGCTGCCGGGGCGCTGCTGGCTTACATAGGTGACACCAACCGCTCGGCCTTGCACCAGCTTACCCGCCTGGTGACCTACTCCACTGAGCATTACATGACACTTGATCCGCACACCCGCCGCAACCTGGAGATAGCGGACAGTCCCGGAGGTCGGAGGAACTCGCTGCTAGCGGTGCTGGACGAGACCCGCACGCCTATGGGTTCGCGCCTGCTGGGCAGGTGGCTCAACCAGCCGCTGCTCGACATAGCCCGGCTGAGGGCGCGGCAGGACGCCGTCGAGGCCTTCTTCGACAACGGCACCCTGCGCATGGAAGCGCGCGCCCTGCTCAACAACCTGCCCGACCTGGAACGATTGTGCACCCGCGCCGTGCAGGGTACGGCAGGCCCCCGCGACATGGTAGCCATCAAAACGGCCCTGGACCGCCTGCCCGACATCCACGCGACCCTGGCGCAGGTCACAGGCCCGGCAGCTAAGGTGATAGCGCACCTCTCGAACCGCATTCAGCCGTGTGAGGACCTGTCGGAGCTAATTGGCCGGGCCATAGCCGACGACCCTCCCGCCATACTGGGCAACGGCGACGCGATACGTCCCGGCTTCAACGCGGAGCTGGACCGGATAAGGGCCATGTCGCGGGACGCCAAGGGGTGGATAGCGGGCCTGGAAGCGCAGGAGAAGGAGCGCACGGGCATCAAGAGCCTCAAGGTGGGCTACAACAAGGTGTTTGGCTACTACATCGAGATATCGAACGCCAACGCGGTTTCAGTGCCACCGGAGTACATTCGCAAGCAGACACTGGTGGGCGCGGAGCGGTACATGACGCCGGAGTTGAAGGACTACGAGAGCCAGATACTCAACGCCCAGGAGCGCCTCAGCGAGCTTGAGAGGGCGGCGTTTGGTGAAGTGCTGGGGCAGGTGGCCGCCTCCGCGCCCAGGCTGCTACAGGTGGCCGAGGCGCTGGCCCTGCTCGACGTGTTCAGCGACCTGGCGGAAGTGGCCGTGCGCTACTCCTACACTCGCCCCGTGCTGGACGACGGCTCGGCCCTGCACATACGCGAGGGCCGCCACCCGGTGGTCGAACGCTCGTTGCGCGACGACCTGTTTGTGCCCAACGACACTCGCCTGGACAGCAAAGAGGCGCAGATAGTGCTGCTCACCGGGCCGAACATGGCGGGCAAGAGCGTGTACATCAAGCAGGTGGCGATAATCGTGTTGATGGCGCAGATAGGCGCGTTCGTGCCTGCGGAAGAGGCGCACATCGGGCTGGTGGACCGCATCTTCACCCGCGTGGGCGCGCAGGACGACATAGCCACCGGGCGCTCGACTTTCATGGTGGAGATGGAGGAGACTGCCTACATCCTCAACCACGCCACCGACCGCTCGCTGGTCATCCTGGACGAGATAGGGCGCGGCACCTCCACGTATGATGGCCTGGCAATCGCCCGCGCGGTGGTGGAGTACATACACAACTCGCCGCGCCTGGGGGCCAAGACGCTATTCGCCACCCATTACCACGAATTGACCGAGCTTGAGAAGATACTGCCCAGGGTGCGCAACTACAACGTGGCCGTGAGCGAAGACGCCGACAAGGGAGTGGTCTTCCTGCACAAGATAGTGGAGGGCGGTGCCGACCGCAGCTACGGCATCCACGTCGCCCGGTTGGCAGGGCTGCCCCGCGCCATCCTCCGCCGCGCCGAGGACGTGCTGCAAGACCTGGAAACGGGCGGCACAAAGGAGTCGCGCCGCAAGACGATGCAGAAAGCCCCTGAAGCCCTGCAAATCCAGATGGCGTTCGACTCGGCCCCCGCACCCGACCCGTTGCGCGAGCAGCTACAGGAGTTGCGCCCCGACGAGATGTCGCCGTTGGAGGCGTTGGGCGTGCTGTACGAGTTGCATAAGAAGGCTAAAGAGGGTTAGGCCCGAGCTTTAGATGGATGGATCATATCAGGTTTATTGTGTCAACTTCTGAGAATAGTTCCCGACAAAGGGTTCCTCAGAGCGGGGAGGTTCAAACATGGACCCTCGAAAACCAGCGCTTTTCGTAGGATCATCTACTGAAGGATTGCGCATAGCCCAAGCCATCACGTTTCAACTTCAGCATGATGCTGAGATCACGATCTGGAATGAAAATCACTTTGGTCTAGGCAGTACCGTAGTAGAAACACTTGTGAACTCATTGCAACGCTTTGATTTCGCTATCCTTGTTCTTACTCCTGACGACTTGATCATAAGTCGGCATATGCCCGGACTAACTCCCCGTGATAACGTCATGTTTGAGCTAGGACTTTTCATGGGGTACTTGGGCCGCGAACGCACTTTTATAGTCTATGACAAAGACATGAAGCCCAAAATTCCATCTGACCTTGCTGGTATTACGGCTGCAACTTATGACGGCAACCGAAGCGATGGTAATTTAATAGCTGCTGTGAGCCCCGCATGCACCATGATTCGAGAGACCATCAAGGCCTTAGGTGTTGCTGAAAGCAAGCGAATTAGGCAATTGGAAAGAGCAACGACCGATATAGAGGACGCATCTGCATCTGTAACTCAACTTGTGAATATACTGGCACGATCCCGAGCCGTGGAGTTGGACCTTATCTCTGTACAATTCGGTTCGCTTATATCACCAGCTTTCTTGAAGAAGATGCAGCAAGACTTGAAGGATCTGGAGGCCCTGACGCAGAAAGGTGTGGATGACACCAAGTCGAGTTGATACTGTTCTCTCTGCACGGGCTTACACTGTAAGCCCGTGCAGTGGGTTAATAACAAGTGTTGTGAAGGACAGATAAGTTGTTGCGTGTTTCAACAAGATTGGTGCAGGCCACATACGTATTGGAACTCGATATAATATAGGAGAACGATTTGGCTGAAAACACCTCGAAGTCTGGTAAAGACCTCTCCTCTACAGGCTATGTTCAACTGCGGGAGGTCACGGAAGCCGACCTCCCCTTTTTCTTCGAGTTCCAACTCGACCCCGAAGCCAACCACATGGCCGCCTTCACCGCCAGAGACCCAGCCGACAGGGACGCGTTCATGCGGCATTGGGCGAAGATACTGGCGGATGACAGCATCGTCAAGAGGACCATACTTTACAACGGACAGGTAGTGGGCAGCATGGTGCGCTTCGACCAGGACGGCAAGCCGGAAATCGGCTACTGGATCGGAAGGGATTACTGGGGCAAGGGTATCGCCACGAGGGCGCTCTCGGCGTTCCTGGAGGTGGTGACGGAGCGCCCTCTGTATGCGGCTGCCGCGTGGGATAACGCTGCTTCAATACGCGTGCTGGAAAAGTGCGGTTTCACACTGAAGGGTTACGGCACCTGGTTCTCCAACGCACGCGGTGGAGAGATCAAGGAAGCTCGGTTGGAACTGAAGTAGCTGTTTGGGCGTTAGATTGCCTGATTGCAGAACACCCGGCGGTTGAAACCGCGTGCTACATCTACAAAGTCGGCATGGCCGACTGCCAATATGAAGAGAAGTCCCCGTAGGGGGACTTCGTAACGGTAACCCGCAGATTTATCTGCCGGGGCATCAGTTTGCAGAGACGCCCTAGTACGTACGTATGGGGTGCAAGTGCAGCATCATAAGTGACTCCATGTCCAGCATCTCCAGGAACGGGTGGCAGGAGGGGTCGGACATTATTTGTTCTGCCGCGCTCATCGCCTCTTCCAGGCTGGTCCAATAGATCAGGTCGAGCCACTGCCCGTCGCCCGACCTGAGCACTTCGCGCTTTATGAAGCCGCTATAGCTTCTCAATGCCGTCATCGTGGCGTCACTAGCCATCAAGAAGGCTTCTTCGTCGGTGCCTTCCTTTAGCTTGAATAGGGCTGCTTCGAGGGTGTGGGTGTTGCTCATCGTACATCTCCTTGGGTGATCGAACTTCAACTCTATCTTAGCAACACCCACTGACAACCCTATGTCAGGCTCTTCGCCAGCTTTTCGGCTTCCTCCCTTATCCGCTCGCGCAACTCCGGCGGGGAAAGCACCTCGGAAGATGCGCCCCAGGAGAGCAGCCAGGGAAGCATCTCCTGGGGCCGGTCCACCAGGTACGTCATTACTACTCCCGCACCCTCCGGCGACTCCTGCTCGCTGACAAACCCAAAGTGCTGACGCTCATGCACCCAGCGCACAATCTCCGGCACAAAGCGCACCTGCACGGCGACCATTTCTTCGGCCTCGGCTTCCTGGGCTACTGGGTTCGGCTCGAACCTTTCTTCCGACAGCCGCAACTCGTCTATCCTGTCGAGCCTGAACGACCGCACCCCCTGGCGCATACGGCAGTAGCCGCTGGCGTACCAGGCCCCTTGTGAATAGGTCAGGTTGTCAGGCTCCAACTCTCTTTCCGTCACTTCGTTGCTGCTATAGCTGTGGTAGCGAAGATGCACCACCCGTCGTTCGGCTATTGCTTGCAGGAACATAGAGATAGTGGGGTCGTCAAAGTCGAAGCGCACCTCCGGCTTGTAGAACCGCACCATCTGAGTGAGAGACTCGACCCTATGCCGCGCCTCCCCCGGCAGAACAGCCGCTACCTTCGACAACGCGTGCTCCGCGTGCCTCGGCAAATTGCCCGTGGCCTGGCTGACCAGCAGCCTCGCCCCCAGGAAAATGGCAGCCGCTTCATCGGTGGTGAAGACAAGGGGCGGTAGGTAGTAGCCCGGCATGAGAGCGTAACCCTTGGCGGGTAACGACACCAACGGCACACCACTTTCGTACAGAGAGGCGATATCGCGGTAGATGGTGCGCTCGCTCACCTCGAACCGCCGGGCGAGGTCCTGCGCGCGCACGGGTGACTTGCCCTGTAGCATCACCAGTATGGCAAAGAGCCTGTCGATGCGATTCACTTCACATCTACCCAGCGCGCTTTCTGAGTTCCACCCGCTTGATAGGGATGCCGTGCTGCTCCCAGTAGAGCTGGTAGCGCGACTTGACCCCCGGCTCGAACCCTACGTAGCGCTCGGCGTGCGTCTTCTCGAAGCGGCGGTCCGCCTCCACAAGCTCCAGCAGCCCCTCGAACAGCTCGGCGTTGTCGGTGACGAAGCTCAGTGTGCCGCCTGGCACGAGCGCCGAGTGTATGTTGTCCATCAAGGTCTCGTTGAGCAGTTGGCGCTTGCGGTACTTGGGGCGCAGGCTGGGATCGGGGAAGTGCACGTACACCGCCTCCAGCGACTCGGGCAGCATGAGGGGGTAGAGCCACTGCATCGGGGCCTTGATGAAGCGGATGTTCTCCAGCGACCTCGTGGCGGCGTGCCCCGTTGCCACAACCAACGACTTCAGGTTGATGTCAATGCCCACGAACAGCCTGTCAGGGTGCTCTTGCGCCAGGCCGCACAGGTACTCGCCCGTACTGCACCCTATCTCTATCGAGAGCAGCCCCGGCCTGCCGAACAGGTCTTGCGCCGTCAGCCTGGGGAACTCTTCGGGGTTGGCGTAGAGGTCGCCGGTGCGCCATTGGAGCAGGTACTTCTCCAGGTTGCGCTCGTCCGGCGGATGCGCTCGGATGTGGCGAATGAGGAAGGATCGTCGTGGCATAGGGGTATTTTACAGGACGATGGCTCGGTCATGATTGATGACTGGCCGGTAGGGCATACCTACTTCTCACCCAGATACTGCGTGCTCATAGACGTAGAAGATGTAATCTTGAGACGTGGTCCTGACGCCCAGGTCGTTGAGCATTCTGAGCAGTTGCGCGCGATGGTCCGTGCCGTGATTGACCACGTGAATAAGCACCTGCCACACGATGAGGTCTCTGTCTTCGTCCGGTTCTTCTATGGGCTTATCGAACAACATATCGTCCCGCAACTCCGCAAGATAATCGCGCACGCTTTGCTCGACGCCGTCCCAGCGCGCGCGAATGTTGTCACGGTCGTCAAAGTTAGCCGAAGGAAACGGTTCTGAGGGTTCGAGACCGCGCAGCTCGTTGAACCATATTTCATCCACGCTCATGAGATGAACGATTTGGTCGCGGACAGACCCATGAGAGTAGCCCACAGGTTGCGCGAACTGTTCATGGGATAGTGGAGTGACATAGTTATCCCATATCTTGCGGTTTTCCCTGAAGTGATAGTCGTAAAAATGGCGAAAGGCCTGTGCATTCATGTGATGGCTTACTCTCCTGTATGAGGCAAGATATAGCTGTTATGCGCGTTGCTGCTGGCCGCATGGCAAGCGGTGGCCGTTGCTACACGGCTACCTCTGCATCGTTTTCGCAATGCGTTCGATCTGCTTGACGTGCGGCCGTTCGTGGGTTGCAAGCCACTCCGCATAAGACAGCACAGTCCGTACGAGTGGCTTTCCCGCGCCTGTAACTCTCGCGGCGCGCAACCAGTCTCCCGGTGCCAGCGGCTCCAACACCGCCAGTAGTGCGGTACGCTGCTTGGCAAAGTCGTGCAACGAGGGCTGAAATTCCTGTTCGAGATAGTCCGTCCCGTTAATCCAGGTGCGGGGATTGACAGCCCGTATTGTCGGTGTGTTCTGGGCGAGGATCACAGCCATGCAGTCGCCCCAAACGTCAGCACACGAGCGTAGGTGGGCGAGCACATCATTCGCTGACCACTCACCGTCATTAGGGCTGGTCCGCAACTGAGTCGGTGCCAGGTCAGCGGTAAGCGCTGCGATGCGCGGCGGCGTTTCCGCAAGCATAGTCAGGACCTGCTCAATGGTAAGTGAGTTACCGGACACGTAACGTCATCCTTTCGTACAAACCAAGAAATGCAGGCTCTTACGCATAATGGAGCAAGCTTGTTGTTCAGCGTACGAGCGCGCCTTCACGGTCTCTGGGTGCGCTCGTATGTGGCGAACGAGGAAGGATCGTCGGGGCATAGAGGTATTTTACAGGACGATGTATGTTAGTCCATAAGCCATGCTAGCTGAGCCATCAACTATCGTGCACGTACCACCCCAAAGACCTGCAAATATCAGCGCCGCGCTCCGTCTCAGGGAAAGGAAACTCGCCTCGTTCTATAGCTCTCAAGACTGACTCCGTTCTGCGCAGGATGTCGCTTGTCTCCTGTGGGGAGATAAGGCCGAGATCCAGCGCATTCCCCAGGTCGTGCAGGTCCAGCACGCGATAACGGTGACGGTCCTCATGCACGATTACGTCGCAGAAGAGGTCTTTCATGACCCAGGCGTCACGGTTGCTGTCATAGAAGATATCAGCGATGTGAACGTACCAGCGCCATTCATCTCCCCACTCACGCACGTGGATGTTCTCTATGACACAAAGGCCGCGCTCGACCAGGTAGTAGATGACCGTGTCCGGCCTGTAGAGCCAGCTATCAGGTGCGGGCTTCTCAACCAGGAGGCTACCCTCCTGCCACCACAGCCACGCATGCTCGGGGGTTAGGCGGGACCGAGCTACCTTCTCGTCAAGGTGCGCTGCCACAACCTCCGGCGCGTTGACGCGGAAGTCTTCCTCTGAGTGCTCCTTACCAAATCGCCACCACACGACTATAGGCTTAGCAGCAGCCAATCTGCGCGTCCTTTGCGCTCTTTGCGCACGGCACCTTCCGTCCAAATTCCATGTTAAGCGTTACGCGTTACGCATCACTTGTCACTCATCACGTCTCATAGCTATCGAGCCAGGCGCGCTTGTCCTGCGCCTTGAAGAGTTGAAGGAGGTTGATCACGTAGTGGGCGGTGAGGGGGAGAAGCAGGCCGCCCGACCAGACGAAGAGGAGGCTGAGCCACAGGCCCATCGCGCCGGTGAGCACGACGCCCAATGTGCCCTGGGGAGAGTGCATCAGGCCGAATATGGCGGCGAAGCCCACTATGAGGATGGGCAGGGGTACGGTGGCGCTCAGGCCGCCGATCAACAGCGAGCGGAACAGCACCTCTTCCAGCACCACGGCAACAAAAAGAGCGGCCGGTACAAGCAGCCACTCGATGCGGGTGCGCGGCATGATGTTCCTCATCACCACCGGCGAATAGATGTCCTTGCCCCACTTGCGTATCGCCAGCAGCGTCAGCGCGTTCACCAACGTCTGCGACAGCATGCCCACCACGATGCCAAGCCCCGCGTCGCGCAGAGCGTTGTCGAAGTTCCAGCCGAGTTGGGCGTAGGGCAGGCCGCTCAGGAAGCCGAGGCCGATGCAGATGAACACCAGCACCGCCTTGACCACGTTCTCCACAGGGGCGAGCAGCAGGTTCTCGGTGACCGGCACGGAACGCAACAACCGCCCGCTCTGATAGGTTGCCCATGCCAGCGCGATGGTCACTCCTAACGAGCCGAGAACGAAGAGAGGGTACATACTATAGTATGGTACAAAGTGGTTCAAGATGTGTCAAGAGGAGGATGGTGACACAACAAGAAGCAACCTTCGATATCAGACATGTTTAGGAGACGAAAACGCAAAGACGCAAAGGACGCTAAGAACGCGCAGAGATTAAGTAGGTGTTCCAACAAAAGGACCAGGGTACAGGATGTTGTACTCTGGTCCTTCTTGTACTATTCAACGATTTCTTATCTTTGCGTGTCCTCTGCGTCCTTTGCGTCTTTGCGTTTTCGTCCTTAAGTTAGCTGGCCGGTATGCCGCTGATGCCGATCCTGCGGGTCGCGGGGGTCTTGGGCCGCATGTGGGACTTGGGCTGGGTGTCGGGGGTAGGCTCGGTGGCCGGGTCGCTCAGGTTGGGGGCGGGGCGCAGGGCCACGTCGAGCACCTTATCGAGGTCTTCGACGGGCACCACCTGTATCTGGCGTAGCACCTTGCCGGGTATATCGGCCAGGTCCTTCTTGTTCTTGCCGGGCAAAACGAAGGTGGAGATACCGGCGCGGTGGGCGGCCAGCATCTTCTCTTTGAGGCCGCCGATGGGCAGCACCTTGCCTCGCAGGGTGATCTCGCCGGTCATCGCCACGTCTCGGCGCACCTTGCGGCCCGTGAGCGCCGACACCAGCGCGGTAGCCATCGTCACGCCAGCCGAGGGGCCGTCTTTGGGCACGGCGCCGGCGGGCACGTGGATGTGGATGTCGGTCTTCTCGAAGCGGGCGGGGTCGATGCCAAGCTGGCGAGCGCGGCTGCGTGCGTAGGAGAGGGCCGCCTGGGCCGACTCCTTCATCACGTCGCCTAGCTGCCCGGTCAGCATCAGCGTGCCGCGTCCCTCCATGAGGGTTACTTCCACTCCTATCGTGTCGCCACCCACGGGGCTCCAGTAGACGCCCGTGGCTACACCTACTTCGTCCTCTGCCTCTGCCTGGCCGTAATCGTAGCGGGCGGGACCGAGGTATTCTTCCAGGTCGCGCTCGTGGATCACGCGGGCGCGGAGGCGCTTCTGCCCGTTTGCCGTCTGCTCCCCGGCGGGCGGGGCCATGTCGGTCACATCATCCTGCGAGATAGCGTCGGCGGCTTCGATGGCGGCGGACGCGGCCCGCAGGTCGTCGGGATTGACATGCCCGAGCGGCTCGGTCGCCTGTTCGGTGGAGGGCTTGTCCATCACGGCAGCCTCAGCGGGGGTCTCCGGGGGCACGTCGGGCATCAATTCGGCCACCTTCTTGGCGACTTTGCGGCAGATACTGCCGATTTCTCGCTCAAGGTTGCGCACGCCCGCTTCGTGGGTGTACTCGCGGATGAGGCGGCGCAGCGCCCCGTCGGTGATCTTGAGGTGAGCGGGGGTCAGTCCGTGCTCGTCAATCTGCCGGGGCGCGAGGAACTGCCTGGCGATGTGGTACTTCTCGTCCTCGATGTAGCCCGGTAGCTCTATCACTTCCATGCGGTCGAGCAGGGCGGGCGGAATCGGGTCGAGCATGTTGGCGGTCATGATGAACAGGACCTTCGACAGGTTGTACGGCACGTCGAGGTAGTGGTCCGAGAAGGCGTTGTTCTGCTCCGGGTCCAGCACTTCGAGGAGGGCCGCCGAGGGGTCGCCCCGGAAGTCGGCACCCAGCTTGTCTATCTCGTCCAGCATGAAGACCGGGTTGATGGTGCCCGCCGTCTTCATCGTCTGTATCACGCGGCCCGGCAGCGCGCCGATGTAGGTGCGCCTATGCCCGCGTATCTCGGCCTCGTCCCGGATGCCGCCGAGCGACACGCGCACGAACCTGCGGCCCAGCGCCTCGGCAATGGAGCGGCCCAGCGAGGTCTTACCCACGCCAGGAGGGCCGACGAAGCAGAGGATGGGCGAGCGCATCTTGCCCTGCGCCAGCTTGCGCACGGCCATGTATTCCAATATGCGCTCTTTCACCTTGGGCAGGCCGTAGTGATTGGCGTCCAGCACCTCGGCGGCGGCGCGAATGTCAAGGTAGTCGGCGGTCTGGTTGGCCCAGGGGAGGGCGAGGAGCCAGTCGATGTAGGTGCGGATAACGCCCACTTCGGGCATACCCATCGGCATCGCCTGCATCCGCTCCAGTTCCTCAATCGCCTTCTTCATCACCTCTTCGGGCATGCCGGCGGCTTCGATACGGGTGCGCAGGTCGTTGGCCTCGCGAGTGGTGGGGTCGAAGTCGCCCAACTCCTGCGCTATCGCCTTCATCTGCTCTCGCAGGTAGAACTCGCGCTGGCTCTTGTCAACCTCGTTCTGCACGCGGTCGTGGATGCGGTTCTCAAGGTCGAGCACGTCAAGCTCTTTGGCGAGCATGATGCTCACGGCTTGCAGGCGCTCCACCGGGTCCACCGTGTCTAGGATCTTCTGGCGGTTCTCGTGCTCCAGCGTCACCGTGGAGGCAATCAGGTCGGCCAACCAGCCCGGCTCGTCCACGTTCATGGCGGCCACGTAGGACTCTTCGGAGAGGTTGCGCGACAGCTTGACCGTCTTCTCGAAGAGGGCCAGCACCGCGCGCATGAGGGCCTCGATAGCGGCGTTCTCGACCTCGGGGTCTTCTATGGCCTCGCCCTGTATTCTGATGTACGGCTCGGTGCGCAGGAAGTCGGTCACGCGCACGCGCCGCTGCCCCTGCACCAGGAGGGACACGGTGCCGTCGGGCATCTTGAGGGAGCGGCCAATCACCAACTCCACGCCCATCGTGTAGAGGTCGTCGGGGGCCACGTCCTCGTCTTCGGGGTTGCGCTGAGCCACGGCTACGATAGCCCGGTTGCCCTTGAGGGCGGCGTCTATGGCCTTGATCGACTTTTCGCGCCCCACGAACAGCGAAGTCACCATGTGGGGGAAGATGACCATGTCGCGGAGGGGCAGCAGGGGCAGCTTGACTATCTTGCCGTCGCCGTCGTCACCGCCACGGCGCGAGCGAGACTTGGCCGCACGTGCGGGCTTCTCCTCGGTGGCGGCCTCTTCCTGGGCGATATCGGCCTGGGCATCGACCTGCGCGCGGCTCTTGCGCCGGGGGCGGGGCTGCTCCAAGACCATATCCGGCTCGTCATAGCCGGTATCGTCTAGCTCGTCGTGTCCGTTGCCGCCCGGAAAAGGGTTGCTAAGCTCGTCAAATGGATCTTCAGCGATGGGGGTTGTCTTTTTCTTGGGCATGGGTAGTAATCTCTCCGTATAGGTAATTGTACGGCATGGGGGAGAGTCAGGGCAAGTGCAGTGCAGTGGGGGTAACTATGAATCACTCCCCCTCAGTAGGCCACTTACGTTTCACCTGGCCGCACGCAGATAATGCGCCCAGTACCCCTGCCGCGCTCCATACCTGCTCGCTATCTCCTTTGCCTCGCCTTCGCTCAACGATTTGCCTTTACCATACGCCCGCGAGATGGCAGCCAGGGTGTTCTTGTCCATCGGCACCTTCTCGGTGCGACCCAGGCCCCGCAGCAGGATGAAGGTGGCCGACCACTCGCCCACGCCCTTGACGCCGCGCAGCCAGGCTTCTACCTCGGCATAAGGGGCCGACAGCAGGAACTCCTCGCTTACCTGGTCGAAGGCGCGTGCAAGAGCTTGCATGTACTCGCCTTTCCGCTCGTTGTCTGCGATAGCTCCTAGGTCGAAGGGGTCGGCTACGGCTAGCCGGGTGGGTTCGGGGAAGGCCCAGTGGGTCGCGCCCTCCACCTCTAAGCCTGTGCCGTACCGCTTCACCAGCACCGCGCGCATCTTGCGGGCTTCGGACATGGCGTTGCGCTGCGTCAGCACCGCCCAGCAGGCCGTTTCAAAGGGAGACAGGAACTTCACCTGGTGGTAGCCATACAGGCGCTCCACAACCGGGGCGAAGAGCGGGTCGGCGCGGCCTATGCTGTAGAACGGCTCCAGGTCGTCGTCCAGGCTGAGGTAGAGGGTAACGCGGTCCAGCACCCTGCGCTGTGTGGCCTCGTCCATCGCTTGCTCTGACAGCAGCTTGTAATGCAACTCCGGCTCTTCTACGCTGCCCGTGGAAGCAAGCTGAAAAGCCACGACCTGACCGTCAACGGAGAGCGCCCTGGTGAACGCCTCCGCCTCCGACCTATGGCCCTTCTGGGTAGGCGCGAACCCGGCCAGGAACTCCCTCGATTTGTCGAAGTCGAACGGCGGGCGAGGGCTGATATGTCCTTCGGCGGTGTGCATTGCCAGGTGCTCTACCCTTCCGCTTCACTCGTAACGGGCCTGCCTAAGGCAGCGTGCCGTATCGTTGCAAGTAGCGTTGCAGGCCCAGCGCGCCCATCGCCACCTGCTCGCTGCCGTCCGCCCCAACCACCAGTTCTAAGCGAGACCGCTCGAAGTACTGCACGCGGCGGACCGTGTCGTCCAGCACGCTGTATTCCTCGTGCGGCTCGCTGACCGGGTAGCCGAGGCCCGCTACTTCCCCATGCGCCCGCCAGAAAGAGAGGAACGGATCGGAGAGGTTGTGGCGCGTTTCGGGTACGTACGAAGCGCCGGGTGCGGGGTCCGCAGGGTCGAACGCCTCGTTGCTGGGAGTGGGGTAGAAGAGGCGGAAGTCGAGCCTGCCCAGCCTCACCCGCGCGCCGCTGCCGTCCAGGTCGGGGCTGATTTCGAGCACGGCGTTGCGGAAGTACTGCACTGTGCGTCCCGCCTCGCTCAGTTCGTCGGTGACCGCCGGGCCGAGCCTGTCCAGCCCGCCGTTGGCGCGCCAGAAGTCGAGGAAGCCGCCGCGCACGCAATGTCCCGTGTCCTGGAAGCACTGTTCCGCGCCCTGCAACTTAGGTGCGGGTACGGGGGTGCGGAACACGGTGAAGCCGGGCGGGTTGCTGCCCACGGTCTCGACCTTGTACGGCTGCGGGTTCTCATCGTAAGGCCCCGCGCTGAAAGCGTACACGAAGCCGTCGGTGGAAGCCACGTAAAGCACCCCACCCGCTATGGTGGGCGCGGCGTATATCACTCCCCCGGTCGCGTACTCCCAAAGCAGCCTGCCTGTGGCGGCGTCCAGCACCTCCACCGTGTCCTCGGGAGCGGCCACCAGCAGGCCGTTTGCCCCTGAAAGCGCCGCGAACACCGAGCCTTGCGTGGGGTGCGACCATTTGACGGCACCGGTGGAGGGGTCGAGCGCGTACACCATGCCGGGGAACTTCTGCGCCTGTCCCAGGGAGATGTAGCCGCTCGCCGCGTACACCGTGTCGTAGGCATAGGCGCTGGAGGAGATCATCGAGTCGCCGCACTGCGGGCAGGAGCCGCCATCGCCTATCTTCATGCTCCAGGCGGGGGCCTTACGCATGTTGGCCGTGTCGAAGGCGTAATAGTAGCCGTTCTTCGCCATCGCGCCCACCATGAGCCTGCCGTCGCGGTGCTTGAAGAGGGTAGGGGTGGTGCCCCAGTCGCCGTCGAACACCTGCACCTCAATCGGTATCTGCCAGGCGTCCTCCACGGCCAGCGTCTGTGCGTTGAGGCGGGCCACGCTGTAGCTATGCTGGATGTAGTAGTCGCCGGAGCCGGTGGTCACGTAGAAGTTGCCGGTGGACTCGTCCACGGTGGGCGAGGTCCAGATGCCGCCCCCACGCTGGTCCTTCGGCACGAAGCTCACCTGCTGCTCGACCGCGCCCGTGGCCCTGTTGAGGCCCCACATCTCGCCGTGCGCAAAGGGCCTGTCGCAGAAGGAGGCGATGCCGGTGTACACCCGGTCGCCATGCACGATAGGGGACGCCCAGTTGTAGGCCCCTCCCGCCTCGCTGTTGTCGCCCGTCTTGAACTTCCATAGCTCCTCGCCCGTCTTCGGGTTGAGTGCGTAGAAGTACTCGTCGCCGCCACCTATGTAGAGGGCGTCGTCGGTCACAGCGGGGGCCGAACTGATACCGGCCATGTCGGGCACGCAGCGTTTAGAGGTGGTGCGGCCCAGGTCTTTCTTCCAGAGTTCCGAGCCATCCTCCGTGTTGAGGGCGTACAGGAAGCCGTTCCACGAGCCGACGTACACGATGTCGCCCTTCACAATAGGCTGGGCCGCCAGCACGTTGCCCAGGTGCGCCTTCCAGAGCAGCTTGAGCTTCGAGGCGTTGTCGGGGGAGAGTCGCTTCTCGCCCGCGTTGAAGCCGCTACGCGCCCCGTCGTACATGTACGCGGGCCACTCGTCCGCGCCTGCTGCCTGGGCCGTGTTATTGGAAGTGGCGATTAAGTCTGTGTTT
>JALZHG010000082.1:19935-22899 GCA_030914045.1 Chloroflexota bacterium
TGTTTCGACCTAAAAGATAATAGACGCCGTACCCGGTGCCCCCAATGACAAATAGCAGCATGAGCAAGAGTAGGGGCCGCCTGTATCTTGGTCTTCGTCTTGATCTTTCCATGTACCTTGCCTGTTCCTGAGAAGTAGAAGGGTGGGGCTCATGTGCCGCATGTGTAGCGAGCAACTTGTGTTTAGAAGGGCATAAAACAGAAGAGTGGGCGGTCAGCCCACTCTGGAATTATACCCGACATGCCCCTCAGACCGAAAGCTGAGGTCTAGAGGCTATTTCATAAACATCAGAGCCGAATACAAGCAGCAAAGCCCCACTTTGTCATTCTGAGCGCAGCGAAAAATCTCGTCCCTCACCCTTATGCTACTGCTTTCTTGTGGTACTGAGTGACCAAAAGAAAGGTGCTCTTTGGGTGCTGTAGGACGAGATTCTTCGCTACGCTCAGAATGACAAAGTGGGGCTTCGGCCGCAACTAAGCAATCAAGCACGGGCCACTGATCCTTCGCTACGCTCAGAACAACAGGGGTGAGGCTGACGTGCTCCGCTCATTCTCAGGGTTTATGAGACAGCGTCTAGTAATCCAGGTAGCCCTTGAGCTTGCTCGCGCCATAGCGGGCGTAACGCAGCTTGCGCAGTATGCGCGTCTCTATCTGGCGGATGCGCTCGCGGGTGATGTTGAACTCGCGGGCCACCTCTTCCAGGGTGCGGGGGCGGTCATCCGCCAGGCCGTAGCGCATCTCGAGTATCTTGCGCTCGCGCTCGGTCAGCTTGCTCAGGATGTCTTCCACCTGCTCCTTGAGCATCTGGCGGGAGGCTTCTTCCTCCGGCGCGCCCGTACTCTCGTCCTCGATGAAGTCGCCCAGGAAGCTGTCTTCCCCCTCTTCCATCGGCGCGTCTAGCGAGGCGGGGTGGCGGGCCATGTCGAGTATGCGGCGCACCCTCTCGGCGGGCATGCCCAGTTCCTTGCCTAGCTCCTCCTCGGTAGGCTCGCGCAGGAGCTGCTGCTGAAGCTCGTGGGCCGCCCGGCGCAGCTTGGTGACCATCTCGGTGACGTGCACCGGCAGGCGTATCGTGCGGCTCTGGTCGGAAATGGCGCGGGTGATGGCCTGGCGTATCCACCACGTAGCGTAGGTGGAGAACTTGAAGCCCTTGCGGTGGTCGAACTTGTCCGCCGCCTTCATCAGGCCGATGTTGCCTTCCTGAACCAGGTCTAACAGCGACAGCCCGCGCCCGATGTAGCGGCGGGCGATGCTCACTACCAGCCGGAGGTTGGCCTGCACCAGTATCTGCTTGGCCTGGTCGCCCGAACGCTTTATCGCCTCAAGCTCGCGCATGCGGCTCTCTATAATCGAGGAATCGAGACTGCCGTCGTTGAGGCTCTCCTTGAGCATCTCCATCTCGACAACGGCGTTGCGGCCCTGGGTCATGCGCTCGGCCAGCGCGCTTTCATCGGGCGACTTCAGCAGGGCGGTGCGGCCTATCTCGCGCAGGTAGATGCGCACCGAGTCGTCCACCGAAACGCCTTCCATCGTGAGGGCGCGGTCTATGAACCGCTCTAACTCCTCCGGCTTGTCCGCCTCGACCGCGTCTACCTTCTCCAACTCATCTACGTCGGGTTCGCCTTCTTCCTCGAACTCGGTCTCGGCGGTAGGCTCGCTGATCGCTATCTCGTCAATTTCGACTTCAGCTACGAGGCCATTGGAGTCTATGCTGGTGATGGAGGCGCTGGTGCGTGTTATGGAGCGCTTACTCTTGGCAGGCTCGCTCGCGCCGTCCCTCTCATCGAGGGCCAGCGTGTCAAAAGCCTCGTCCAGTAGCTCCACCAGGCTCTCGCCGCGCGTCCCACCCGAACGGGACATCGTGTCGCCCAGGTCGAACCGCTCGGTCACGTCAAGGTCGTCCATCGCGGAGATGTCGATCTTCTCCTTGGAAGACGCGAGGTTCTCCTCGTCGGAATCGAGATAGGCCACGTCTTCAACGATGATGAAAGGCGGCAGGTTAGCTGCCCCGCTCTTGCGCTTGGCACGCGCGGACTTCTGAGGGGTGCCATTGGGGCTACCTTCACCGGCAGCGCCCTTGCGCTTGCCCTGGCCTTTTACCGGGTTGTCGTCCTGGTGCGAGGTGGCATCGGCCATCTGTAGTATTTTCTCCAAATTACGAATTACTAACTACGGATTACTAATTCGGAGTTACGAGTTACGAGTTACGGGTAGCGTCTGCTTCTCCACTAATTCGTAATCAGTAATTCGTAATTAGTAATTACTCAACCTCGATGCGTTTGCGGACTTTCGGACCTGAGTTGCCGGACATAGACTTGTTGAGGTGCCGCCACAGGCTGTAGCCCGCCAGCAACGCTTCACGGGTGGCGTTTTGGAGGTGCCTGTTGGTTTCAGGGGGCAGAGCCTGGCGGAGCTGGTCGAAAAGGTCCTGCATCGTGAGCACGGCAGGCTCAGGCGAGGCAGGTCTAGTCTGCCGTGCCTCAGGTCGCGCGGGCCGGGTCCCTGGCGCTCCCGTGTCCTCCATATGTCTCCCTCTCCCCTTTGTGAGGCCGTTGGCTTGTGGAAGGCCCCTCATGTAAATGCCGCCGCGTGGCCTTCAGTTACCGGCTCTCCAGGTACCCAACTATACCACCGTCAATGTTTCATTGCAAGGAAAGCCGCTTGTCGAGTCAAGTACGCCTGTCCATTCTGCTGAAGCAACGGGACCCTACTCCCCTTGTCATCCTGAGCGTAGCGAAGGATCAGTAGCGCATGTTTGACTCTTCCTATTGCAGCGTCACTGTTCCCATTGCCACCAGCATCCACAACGTTGAGGACTCTCGCTTACCCACCTGATCCTTCGCTACGCTCAGGATGACAAGTGGGGCTTTGGCCGCCAGGGAGGGGCAATTACCTTTTTGCGGTTACGCTTTTTAAGTTAGTGCCAAGAGTGGTAGCGGGGCGCACGATAAATGCTTACGCCTT
>JALZHG010000272.1 GCA_030914045.1 Chloroflexota bacterium
CCAATGCCCCGTGCTACCCAGCGTGATGATGTGGTAATTCAATCATGGTGGACGGAACGCTGGCTGGAACTCAAAAAAGGCTGCATGTGAACAACGCACTATCGTCTGGGTAGACGAAGCTGGCTTGTACGTGCTGCCCGCGCGGGTCCGCACGTACGCACCGCGTGGACACACGCCGCTGCTGCGGGTCCCGCTCACCCGTGATCATCTATCGGCGATTAGCGCCGTGACGGCGGATGGACGGGTGTTCATGCAGGTGCAGCCACAAGCCTATCGGAGCCAGCACGTCGTGCGCTTCTTGCGCCACCTGTTACGGCACATCGCTGGGAAGGTGCTGATTATTTGGGATGGCTCACCGTCCATCGCAGTCACACCATCAAGGCGTTTTTGGCCAGCGGTGGTGCAGAACGGATCCATTTGGAACGATTGCCTAGCTATGCCCCGGACCTCAACCCGGTTGAAGGGCTCTGGTGCTACCTGAAACGGGTCGAGCTCCGTAACCTATGTTGCCAGACGTTGACCGAGCTCCGCTACGAACTCCGCCTTGCCGTTGCGAGTTTGCGCCACAAGCGTGACATCTTACTCAGTTGTATCAGACACTGTGGCTACAGATATTAGAGTTCAACGCAGCAATCAATAAATAATTTTCACGCGGTCTGGTGGCATGTTAGACGGCATCTGGACCAAGCGCCTTCTTGCTCCGTGGCCACGGCCTCCACGCAAATGAGGATTGGTTGCTTCCACGCAACATCTCATGAGTGTCGGAACGCTCGAGTCGCGTGTTCCCGGAGCAAGCCCCCCGCGTCGACCAGACCTTCCATTTGTACCATGCAGCTCCTACGAAGGGCACGTGCAGCACTTCACGGAACCTCCCTGCCGTCACGTCATCCACCACGTCGATCAGCCGGGCGGCTTCATCATCCGCTGTTTCAGCACAAGCGTCGCATCCACACGAAGGAAACCGATCCGTGAACCAACGGCCAAACCGTATGTTGAGACTAGGGAACGCTGTAAACACCACAACGATCGGGGCAGCCGCTGGATCCCTAGGAACCAGCTTGATGGTTGGATGTGCCAGGTTCCCAACCTCCAACTCGGGGTCAAGGCCGTACCCCTCCAGATGTTCAACATCGAAGGGAGCTTCCAGTCGTTCCAGCAAGCGTAGCGCGACACTATGTAGCGGGCGAAACCGCTCCGGGTTTGTGACACGTGAGTAGGCCTCGAGTGGCGGTCCCTCAGGTCCCCATTGACTCATACTCATCCGCTCCTAAAGATGTCTAACGAAGGGCGGTGCAGCCGCGCCCGCCGGAAACGTGAATAAACAGGTAGCTCAAACGCTGGTGTAGTTCCCAAGCCCGGAGACGGCGCCCTTCACGCCAATCGAATGGTTCTCGTCGTGGTGCTGACATGGCATCAGCATACCATAGTATTAGTTATCTATGCAGCGCTCAATAGCTGAAATTACCCATACGGCCATTCAGATTCTATGTAATACCGTTTCGCTATAGACCGACAGCATTCAAGGCACGCATCAAGTACGGGTACGATGTGAGCGAACGGAGCGTGTCGGCATCATAGGCGTGGACGAGATCAACACTGCGGTCTTGCAAGGCGGCAAGCGTATCGAAGCAGTCCCAGGCGAGATCCTGCTTCAGATCCTCCCATACCCGCTCGGCCGGATTGACCTCCGGCGCGTACGGTGGCTGGAACAGCAGGATCACATTCTCGGGAACACGGAGCGTCTTGGCGGTATGACTACGCGCGTTATCGAGCAGGAGCACGTTGAGCGTGTCAGGACGTGCCCGAGCAAACTCGTCGAGAAAGAGTTGGACGTGCTCCTGATCCAACTTGGGTAAGCCGAGAAAGAAGCCATCCCCACATTTGGGTGCGACGCTGCCATACAGGTAGAAGTTCTCAAAGCGGTGTTGGTACCGGCCAACGGGTTTCACGCCGCGCGCCGTAATGCGCCGCCTTCAGATCGTCTGCAAGCCGAAGCGACTCTCATCGAAGACCCACACTTTGACCGGTCGGGACGGCTGAGCAGGCACCACGGCTTGGAGGCGCTGGGCGGCATCCTGGCAGAAGGCCGCTACACGTTCAGGATTTTTTTGTGTGACTTGGCCGCGGCACCTTGAGCTTGGCCCGCAGTTTGTAGCGCACCAATTTGTGGACGGCGTTGTAGCTGAGCTGGACGCCGAACGTGGTGCTGATCCACCGCTGGATTTCGCCGTAGGACCCAAAGCCGTGGGGCTGCTGCAACGCCTGTTGGAGTTGCGCGCGTTGCTCCGGCGTAAGCGGGGAGCGCTTGCCCGCCGGGACATACAGGGCCAAGAGGGAGGGCAAGCCGCCGCTGGCGTAGCGATCAAGCCACTCGCCCACGGTATTGCGGTCAAGACCGAGGAGCGCGGCAACCTCCTGACGGTACCGGGCTTGCCCACTGGCGAGCAGGAAGAGCGCGTGCAGCCGCTGCTGCCGAACAGGATGGCGCTCCTGCTTGAGGCGCTCTTTGAGCTCATCGGCTGTTTCATGGATCACTGGAATGGGTTTGCGCATCCGCGTTCCTTCAGTGCGAGCAGACGAAGGTGTCGTAGCTGAAGGATACCGAGAGTATGCGACCTATGCAAGGCGAAACGGTATCACGGTAGTTTGTTGACCTCGGTTACGCGGTCTCATAGAGGCAGATCCCGCGTCCCTGCCACACCCAGCTCAGCAGCGCTTGCCGTTCGGGTGGCGGGGGATCGCACCACCCGCGCCAATAGCGCCCCAGCATGATCCATGGCTCCAGCCACGCCCGGACCTGTCTGAGCGCCACCGGCCAGGACACCTGCGGTCGGCACCGTGGTTCGGTGCTGCTTTTTTTTCCACTCCCCCACCTCCGTGCGCGCCGACGGCTCTGCCAGTTGCTCCCCGTGTACCCGGTCGAGGACCGCGTCGTCGCCTGCCGTCTGGCTGTGATGCCACCAACAGAACGAGAAGGCACAGCACACCAGCTGCCAATGCCGGCGGATGGCCACATCACTCCGGACCTGGTACTGGCTCCACCCTAAGGCGTACTTGACCTGCTTGTAGCTTTGCTCCACCCACATCCGCAAGCCGTACAGCCGCACCACCTCCGCTAGGTCGGCTGCAGGCAACGCGCCCGCTTCCCGTGCTCGCTGTGCTCCAGGGACCGGCACGTTCGTGACGAGGTACCACGTGCTCCGATCGGGCAATGCCTTGGGGTCGGTGGTCACGACGACGGCCCGCTGTGCCTGCTCCGGGCCGTAGGGCCCAGCTGCCACTTCCAATGCCCACCACACCTCAACGTGCCCATCGCGGAACGTGCGCTCGACCTTGACCCACGCCCCGGGGGCATCGGCATCCTGCCACCCAGCCCCTTCCGCTACCTGCCACAGCGCGCCGATCTCGCCTTCCCAATGCAGCCAGGCGTGTGACGGTTTGAGCGCGAGCACGTAGCCGACGTTGAGCTGCCGGAGCTCAGCCTTGAAGCCCTCGTCCTCGCCATAGAACGAGTCGGCGACCACCGCCCGAAACGGGATGCTGGTGGTGACAGCGCGCTCCACCAGTTCGAGCGCGATCGTGAGCTTGGTGCGAAACTGGGGATCGCGCTTGCCGCCCGCGAAGTGGTGACCAGGGGTATACGGCTCAACCTCCAGCGGGTAGTACACCTGTTCATCCGCCCAGAGACTGGTCACACTCACCACGCCATTGTCGATCTTGCCCAGGTTGGCCAGGTATTGTTTGCCGATGTGCGCGGTCTTGGTGCCCCATTTGCGGTCGCCATGTTCATCAATCACCAGCACCCCATGCGCATCCGAGGCGGTCAGCGGGTCGGTGCACAGCACCTCAAGGCGGCGCGTATTCACGCGCGCTGGATCCCAGTCGGACTCGGACAGAAACCACTGCAACGCTTGGGCGCGGGGCTGGTGCGCGCCCACAATCGGTTCAGTGGTGGCCAACGCTGTGAGGGTCTTGTTGCGCTCAGCGGGTAGGAGCAACCCTTCCAGATAGCGGCGAAAGCCCTCGCGCTGATTGAGCTTGGCAAAAAGCGGGTCGAAGTGCATGGCATATCTTTCCAACGGATCAGGCGCAGGCGGAGCCGGTTTGCGTTTCGTCATACCGCACCTCCTGCTCACCATATACTACTTTCTTTACCCCCTGTCAACAAAGTACCGATAATTCTGTATACAGTGGTAAATGT
>JALZHG010000083.1 GCA_030914045.1 Chloroflexota bacterium
AAGCGGCCAGTTGACGTAGCAAAGTGGAGCGAGCGCGAGGGTCACATCGAGCCGAGGATATGCCACATCACCGTTCAGACCAACAAGGGAAACAAAGTTGGCACGGGATTTCTGGTAGCCAGAGATATTGTGATGACAAACTATCATGTGGTGGAGCCGCAGATAGCTGCCAGGGAGGGCAAGACCACGGCTCAGGGCCTCACGGGATCGCCTGAGGGGGTGCTGTTACGCTTCGACTACAAGAAATCCGCGGACGGTACCGTCACAAATCCAGGTCGTGAGGTGCGCCTGAACAGCAAGGGGGATTGGTTGCTCGATTACAGCCCCTACAGCCCACTCGACGAGCAACCTCAGCATCGTCATGCGGCGCGTGGCTCGGACGAGTTGGACTTCGCCTTGCTCCGATTGGACGGAGCGGTAGGTGAAGATTCTCTAGGCGCCGGAGCCATGAGCTATCAGCGTGGCTGGCTGACCCCCACGGACAGTTATGACCTTCAGCAAGGTGAGCCGCTAATTATCATGCAACACCCCCGAGGCCGTCCTCTAGAGATAGCAGGCGACTCTCTATTTGAAATGAATGAGGGCCGCACCCGAATTACCTATCGGACGAACACCGAACCCGGCTCCTCGGGCTCGCCCTGCTTCACCTTCAACTGGGACCTGGTGGCATTGCACCACTTCGGCGACAAGGAGACGCCCTTTCACAGTCCGGAGTATAACCAGGGAATTCCATTCGATGCCATCCTCAAGCGGATGGAGAGCAAGGGTAGCAGGCAGTACCTGGGCAAGAAGTTTGACTAGGTGCTGGCTGCTAGCTGCTCCTGTGGCGAGCGGTCTGTGAATTATAACCATTCACCAAGCGTGGATCCATGACGCATTAACCCATGACAACCTCTGTATTACCATGCGTGGGTCGACGCGCAGTCTTACCGGGTCTGTACCGGCTGTTCTCTTGACGAATCGCCGAATTAGTGAGGTTCCACAAACATGGTTGAGCCGAAAGTTGTGACAGTTGACGAGCGAAGAGAGTTTCGCGATGCCCTGCTGGAGGCCTTCCAAACGGAGGACGACCTGGCAAGCATGGTACAGTTTTACCTGGGCCAGAACCTCGCCGCTATTACCAAGCCCGCCAGCCTGAAGGTGCGCATTGAGGAACTGATTACCTGGGCGGTTGCCAGGTCGAAGTTCGCCACGCTGGTGGAAGCCGCCCGTTTGGCGAACCCTGATAGCCTTGATCTAGCTCGATTTGCCGAGAAGTTCGCGCAACGCCCTGCCGAGGGATCTAGTGTTACGGCAGTTCCCTCGTACGATTTCCGCAACGTCAGAACCCTTATTGGTGCTGCTCTAGGCGATTCGGAGTTGCAAGATCTGTGCTTCGACTACTATCCGCAGGTATACGAACAGTTTACAGCAGGGCAGAGCAAAGGTGACCGTGTACGGATGCTGCTTGAACATGCCCGAAGGAACAATCGTGTCGAGGAGCTATTGGCCCGCATCCAGGAGGCCAATCCCAACAAGTACGCCGAGCTCGAACCCCTGCTCAGGACTTCAAGTTAGGTGAAGTCTGCTGTTCGTGATGCTGGCAACCAACTCGATAGCGTAACGAGCCCTGGAGCATAGTCACAAGAGTCGTCCCACCTTACCAGGATCTACGATGAAAGTAGATATACAGTTCCTAGAAGAGCTGTACGAAGCTATCAGAGGCGCTTTAGAAGACCGTGTGGAATTGAAGCACATGGTGGGACTTCGGTTGGCCGAAAACCTGGACCGAATCACGCTCGACCTGGACTTTCCAGCTGCCTGCCGCGCGCTGGTGATGTGGGCTGAACGGCAAGGTCGCGTTGAAGAATTAGTGAGGGCCGCAAGCGCACACAAGCCACATGATGCAGCCTTGCGCGGGCTTGCCGAGAAAGTTCGGCAGCCTGCATCTTCTGAAGCTACTGATATACAGCAGCCTCCGGTGGGCGGCGGAACAAGGCCGGGTGGGTCAGACCAGATAGCCGGTTCCTATGATTTCGGCGAGATCAGAAAGCTTATTATTGCTGCTCTAGGCGATGAGGAGTTACTCGACCTGTCCCATGATAAGTTTATGGAGGTATACGAACAGTTTACAGCAGGGCAGAGCAAAGGTGACCGTGCACGGATGCTGCTCGATTATGCCCGAAGGAACAATCGTGTCGAGGAGCTATTGGCCCGCATCCAGGAGGCCAATCCCAACAAGTACGCTGAGTTCGAACCCAAGTTGCAGACCACAGGCAGAGAAGTTATCACTATCACGCGCACTCTATCCACCAGGACTTCTCAGATGTTAGAGCAGTCGAGACCCGAGTCAGTAGAAGCAGCTAGAGAATCACAGGGGCTGGGAGAATCACAGGGGCCGGAGGTGAAATCACGAGTAGGCAACCGAGGCGTGCAAGTAGAGAAACAGCAAGCCGGCACAGGCGCGAATACTCTCGCAGATTCTCCAAAGAGTGGCAGACAACAACAGTTAGGTGCAGATAGTATTGCTAAATCTGCTGCCAAATATATTGGAAAGACGGTGTTCAAGTTCGGCTAGATACCACTATCGAGCTGCCTGATAAGCCAAATGGGAGGTAACATGACTTCTTTTGATGGGGATGCGATCACAGCACCGGTACCATCTCCTCAGGATGAAATGGCCGAGATCGTATCAGCGGTAGTCGCTGCGATCCAGGCTGCCGGTATAAGGGAGCTGCCGTTAGATAGTCTTTCGCGTCTGCTCTCAACCACTGCTACTCAGGGTGGCGCCCCAGGCGAGGGCTTTTCCGCGGCGAATTCTGCCACACAGCAGCAAATTCAAGATGCACAGACTTGGGAGATGGTCTTGCGTCAGGTACTAGCCGAACTTGACAAGCGGAAAGCCAGCGAGGTAAATCAGCAGCTCGAACACCGTTGGCAAGGCATACGCCAGGCCCTCTTTGAAGCTTTTCAGGGAGATCCCTACGATGGAGTGGCCTCGTGGCTGAAAACCTATGCAGAGATGTTAGCCTCATGGGACTTGGACATCTGTGCGCTATTGGTCAGCGACCCTTTCCCCTTCCCACCTGAAGATGCCGATTTACTTCCCATATTCCAGATAGGCACGCATGCACTCACAAGCAGCTACGTTTACCAGGACGTATTAACGATGTTGAGCCTGTTGACAGACCCTGGATTAGCGTCGGCGAGCGGGATTGCCGCCAGTATAGATGATATGACCAGGGCCGTATTGCTCATCTACATGGGCCGGATTTACCTCTACCACGCGATCAACAGTGGCGAAGCTCGTGCCCGCTTTGATCAAGCCATAGAGCTGATACCCGAGGATGGTCGCCCACATGCAAGTATGGGTGAATACTATCGAGTGCAGGATGAGACAGCGGAGGCTTTGGCAAAACATCAACGTGCTATTGAGCTTTCTCCGGAACAACCAGATGGCTACATTGGAGAAGGTTTATTGTTCGAGAGCGATGGGAGATGGGATGAAGCTGCCAACCGGTACGAGCAGGCTATACATGTTGTCAGGGAAAGGTCGGACGTTACTCTCAGCTTAACAGATACTGCCCTCGTCCTCGATAGGCTCCTTGCGCCCGTTAGCGGCCATCTTTACTTGCAACTCGCGAAGGTTTTCAGAGAAGAAGATCCACGAATGGCTGCCGAAGCTGCTCTAAGAGCTATCCAAATAGCGGCAGCGCGCGCGAGAGAGCTGCTCCTAGATCACCAGGGAGAACATACCCAATTAGAGAGCTACTTGCTGCTCGGTGAGATATACGAGCGATTAGGAGCCAAGAGCACAGCAGCAGAAGCGTACTACGAGGCGGGTCGTCGCTTCAACCTGCAAAACGAGTTCAAGACAGCTATAGAGTTGGTTGAACGCGCCCTACAGCTAGCCCCGGATTACGCCATTGCATATTGGCTCTTATCGCACAGTCTGCTGTTGAGTAGCTATCTGCCCGAAGTGCCCTTTGTGGATGAAGAGGCTGCTATGAAGAGCCTCCAGGCCTGGGAGGAAGGCGCGCAGAAGATCAAACATCTTAAGACAGATACGTCCGGGTTTTATGCTCTTCGGGCGACCATCAACGACCAGTTGATACGCCTACCTTATGCTGATAGATGGACTCTGTGGTGGGAAGCTGCCACCTATCTTGAGCGTGCACTAGTACTGCAGCCAAACGAGCCGAGCCGTCTAGTGGAAATAGGTCGCGTGCATATAAGCTTGAATAACTGGGGAATTGCCATGCAGGCACTGCGTAAGGCACTTGCCTATGACGAAAAGAATCTCAGTGCCCTCTATCTTTACGCCGCAGCCCTGGCCTCAGTGGGTCAATTCGCGAAAGCTAAGGAGACAATCGATAAGTGGAGAAATCTGACACCAGACTCTTCTGATCACATGATCAACGCTTATATTCTTGCATATACGGGCAGACCTGCAGAAGCGCTGACATTAATCAACACCGTGATTAGCAAAGTCGCAAGGCCGGAGGAGATAGGCTACGATGAGCTTGATTTGAGAGCCACATGCTATTGGATGTTAGGTGACTTTACGAAGGCCAAAGAAGACTACAGCCTGATCTGGAAGCGCTATTCCGACTCGGATATGGACCATCAGATGTTCTATGGCTGGGCTGCTTATAGGCTTGGCATGCTGGAAGAGGCCCGTACAATCTTCACCCGGATGCTAGGTGACCCCATCTTTCATGGGCAGGCGTCGCGTAATCTAGGACTGTGCTATCTTGCGCAGGGAGAACTGCCGTTAGGCACAAAATACCTACAAGAAGGCATCAAGTTAGCCAGCAACGTGCGCCAACTCGATGAGGTTCGCGGCATGGACCTCCCGGACCTCGAAAGGCAGGCTGCTGATGCGCCCTATGTTGCACAACTGCACGAGGTTATTGAGGCTCTGAAGGAGGAAATAGCCGCTCGCAGGATGCAGCTTGAGCAGATGCCGTCGGCCGAGGAGGAGTTGCAGCGGTGTGTTCGGACACTCCAGGAGAGAGGCGACACCAATAGTTGGGCGTCGGTAGGTGCTCATGCAGCGCTGGCACGTTTGTACACTGAGGGTCGAAATTGGCAGCAAGCCGCAGCCGCTTACCAGGTCATATTGGAGCAGGAATCCAATCCGGCAACTTCGCGTTTCCCAGAAGCATTGGAGGCGCACGGACGCCTTGGCTTCCTGCTCGCTTCCGACTCCGATCCCTCCACCGTAGCTGAGCACTTCCGCCAGAGTCTCCACTTTCGAGCACGAGCAGGGCTGCCAGATACCATCTGGGACGTCATAGGTAAGACACCTTATCTGATTACCTCAATTGAGCAGTACGAGAATCTGAACGCTGCTCTACAGATGTTCGCGGGCGATCCCATACCTAGTATTTGAGGAGAAACGTATGCAGAGGTACAAGCAAGAAATAGGCGGCCAACTGCCTGAGGGCTGGTTGGTAGGAAAGGAGTCGATTATGTTCTTGGAGCCAAACGGCGAGGCTAACGTTATCGCGTCGAGCGAGCCTCTCGGGACAGGAATCGATACCAAGCAATACGCCGAACTGCAAGGTGATCTCCTGCGCAAAGATTTCGAAGGATATGTCTATGTCGAGACTGTGTTCGAGCAGGTCGAAGTATGGGGCGGCAAGCAGGGCTACTTAAGGCGCTTTCAGTGGGAACCACCCGACAATGTGCCGGTAACACAGATACAGATATACTACGTCGAGAATGGTCGGGGTTATACTGCCACAGCCACAGTGCCGTCGAAGTACGAAGAACGATTCGAGCTTCAGCTGCGCCTAATACTTGGCGCGCTCACCATTGAGAGTCAACCCACAGCCACACCTGCTGGCGATTAGCCGATTGCGAATAGCGCCGCTCGCATGGGAGTTCTCATGAAACTCAGCAAGGCTCATAACATGATTAATTCACTAAATTGATGGTTTTATGGTGTTATTAGGGACCTGTTTGGGCAGGACTCAGTTGCTTTAGCTTCCTGAGGAGATTTTTATGGCTTATAATCTGGCCGCTGTCCGCAGGATGATAAGCGACGCCTTTGGCAGTGACGAGCTTCAAGACTTTTGCTTCGATTACTTCCAGGAAGTATATAACGACTTCGCTGATGGGCAGAGCAAGAGCGACCGGGTACGTATGTTGATAGACTATGGACTACAACACGACCTTCTGGAGAAGCTATTGGTTCATGTCCAGGAGGCTAACCCCAACAAATACGCCGAGTTCGAGCCTCGCCTCAGAGTCGATCCACAGGCCACCCACCCCACCTATGGGACCCCTGATGAGGAGACGCCTGCTGAAGTAGATGCACACTCGAGCAAGCCCGGCACCTACTGGCAACGACGCCTCCAGCACTACCAGGCAATGGCTATCGACTTATTCAACCAAGGCATGGCTGCCGAGGAGCAGGGCGACTTTGACGCTGCCAGGGGCCTATATGAGCGAGTCCTAAGCATACACGAGAAGCGAAAGGATCAAGATAGCATTGCCGACACCCTCAACAGTCTGGGTGCGCTCAACTTCAAGCAAGCGGCATCTTTGATGTCCACGTTAGGGAGCGCTCTACAACAGCAGGACATTGATGGCGCCCGGCAGCGCCTCGATCAAGCGCTGGAGCTGGGTGAGCGCAGTGAGGAGATATACCGAAACCTTGAGGACACCGATGGCCTCGCTGCCAGTGCGACCGTGGTTACCTTTTGCCGGGGCTTACGCTCAATGCTTCAGGGTATAAGTGCTTTTCAGCAAGCGAATAGCGCCGAAGCTCATACCTTACTTGCTGAGGCTCGCCACCATTTCGAGGAAAGCAAACAGAGCTATTTGGAGATAAAGGAGATCTTTGGAGCCGAAAATGCCTCTTTTATCGAGGGTATGCCAGGTATGATTAACCAATTACAGGCGCAACTGGACCAGGTCCCCCCTTCTGCGTTTGCCATATACGATCTACAACGCCAAGCTGAGGCTGCTTACAACCAGGGTAATTATGACCAGGCTCAGCATTCTTACAATGAGAGCTTAGAGACCAGTAGGTCGTCCGGTAACGAGGAAGGCATAGCTACTAGCCTTTATGGTTTAGGTAAAACTGCTCACCAACGTCAAAACTTGGGTGAGGCACTTAGTCTCTACAGCCAATCTCTGGAGCTTAGCCGCAGGCTTGGCTTGCAGTCTGTTCTAGCATCCAGCTTGATGCAGTTAGGGGTGATCGCCCAGCAGCAGGGCAACTACGGGGAAGCCCGCCAATTTCTCAAGGAAGCCCTGGGGATCTATGAGCGCGAGGGAAGGCCCGAAGCTGAGGCAATACGCCAGCGGCTAACGAAACTGGATGAGGAGGGATAAAGGCGCGCATCCTGGTGGTAGGCACGCTCTTGGTTCTCATATCCGGATTGGTTTTCGTACTGGACTCGCGGGGTGTTGTTTGGTGCTTTGTGGCTTCCGGCTTTTCCTTTTACATGCCGAGTAGGCTTGACTATAATGGGTGGACCTTCAGACTTTTCGCAAAGGGGAGCAAATGACCAAACTTTCTATAATGATCGAGGGGCAGGACGGAGTAAACTGGCCCGTTTGGAAGAGCCTTGTCGAAGAGGTAGAGGCGTTAGGCTTCGCAGGCATGTTCCGCTCCGACCACTATACCAACGCCCGGCCTCCTGAGAAAGACTCGCTGGAGATGGTGGTCTCCCTGGCTTACCTGGCCGAGCACACGAAGCGCATCCATTTCGGCCCGCTGGTCGCCCCGGTGTCGTTCCGCGAGCCTACCATGCTCGCCAGGCAAGCGGCGGCCCTGGACGACCTCAGCGGGGGCCGCATGCTGCTGGGCCTGGGTGCGGGGTGGCAGGACCGCGAGCACGACATGTTCGGGCACAATCTCGGCTCGATGAAGGAGCGCATGGACCGCTTCGAGGAAGGGGTGGAAGTAGCCAGCAAGCTGCTGACAAGCGACGAGCCTGTCAGCTTCGAGGGCCGCTACTTTCGCCTGCGCGAGGCCATACTGCTGCCCCGTCCCGAGCGTGCGGGTGGCCCACCCATCCTCCTTGGCGGTAGCGGCCGCAAGCGAACGCTGCCCCTGGTGGCGCGCTACGCGGGGCAGTGGAACTCCGTCAACCCCACCGTGGAGGACTTCCGTGAGATGTCGTCCCACCTGGATGACCTGCTGCGACAGGAGGGCCGCCAGCCGGGCGATGTCAGGCGGTCGATTATGACGATGGTGATCTTCGGGCGCACTCGCGAGGACCTACAGAAGCGCCTGGAGAAGCCGCCTTTCAACAGTCCCTCGCTGGCCGGTAAGTCGCTTGACGAGAAGATCGCCACCTGGCGCGACGAACGCCACGTCCTGGTAGGCAACGGGGAGGAGATCGCGGCGCAGATAGCGGTGTTGAGCGAGGCCGGGGTGCAGGAGATCATGACGCAGTGGTTCCAACTGGATGACATCGAGGGCCTGCGCCAGTACGCCGAGGATGTGCTGCCCAGGTTAGGTTGAACCCTGGCTGAAATGGCTGCTGGGCACCGCAAGAATAACCGCCCTGATGCTGCGAGCGTGCTTACGGAGTTAAGCACGCTCGCAACTTAATATGTGGGTGAAACGTATCTGTAGAAGTCAGGAAGGATAATGATTGTGCCTGTGGTACAATAGGGGCAACAGCCGAATAATCTCGGGCGGAATCTACCTGTTTCTATAAGGAGGTTGATTAGTCGTATGTTCAACACTCTATCCCGAAGCTGGTCTCTTGTGAAGGCCAGCTATAACGTCTTGCGCTCGGACCCCGAGCTGATGGTGCTTCCCTTCGTTTCGATGTTGGGCGTGGTCCTGGTCAGTATCGTCTTCTTCGTGCCGGCCTACTTCACCGGCTTGCTCGATGGTGTAGGGCGGAATGGCGAAGGTCTTACCTCGCAAGACATACTCGGACTGGTGGTTCTGTTCCTGTACTACCTCGTCATGTACACAGTTATCATCTTCTCGAACGTGGCTTTAGTGGGCGCGGCAATGATGCGTCTGCGGGGCGAGGACCCAACCGTGAGGGACGGCATCCGCATCGCTATGCAGCACCTGCCACAGATCGTCGGCTACGCGGCCATTTCAGCCACCGTGGGGTTGGTCCTCAAGGTGCTCCGAGACCAGGACAACATCGTCGGGAAGATAGTCGCGGCGGTGGTCAACGTCGCGTGGAACGTGGTCACGTTCCTGGTGATCCCCGTCCTCGTGGTCGAGAACGTAGGCCCTGTAGAGGGCATCAAACGCTCCACGGCGCTGCTGCGAAAGACCTGGGGCGAGCAGCTAGTGGGCAACGGTGGGGTAGGGCTTGTGCTGGGCCTTATTACCTTCGCGGTGATCCTCGTAGCGGGCGTGCCGCTCTTTCTCATGGCCGTCGCGAGCAACTCAGCCGCACTGATGCTCCTCGTAGTGGTTGCTATCGTGCTGGTGGTCATGGCAATCAGTCTCTTTGGGGCGGCTCTCAACGGAGTGTTCCAGGCGGCCCTCTACAACTACGCCAGCACCGGCACGGCAGGCCAGGGCTTCGACGAGCACCTGGTGAGGGACGCGTTCAGGTCAAAGCAAAAGTAGTTACTGAGACCGCTCTACCCGCATAGCAAAAGAGAGGTGTAGTGGGAGTGCTCCCACTACACCTCTCTTAGCAAAGGACGAGGTTTGTCGTTTTGCTGCGGCTGCTAGCCCGGTGTTTCAACCCCTGATGTGCTCTCTATAGCCACGATTTTGCCGTCGCGCAGGCGCACTATACGGTCCATGTACGAGGCGACGGTCATATCGTGCGTGACGAGCACGATGGTGAGGCCGCCCGACTTTAGCTCGCGCAGCAGCGACATCACCTCGGCCCCGGTGGCGCTGTCGAGATTGCCGGTAGGCTCGTCGGCCAGGAGGATGGAGGGGCGGTTGGCGAGGGCGCGGGCGATGGCTACACGTTGCTGCTCTCCACCCGATAGCTGTGAGGGGCCATGCTCGGTGCGCGCCGCAAGGCCCATGCGGGTGAGCAGTTCACGGGCGCGGGCCTGCCTCTCCTTGCGTGGCAGCCCGGCCAGCATCAGTGGCACCTCCACGTTTTCGAGGGCCGTGCGGTGCGACAGCAGGTTGAAGCCCTGGAAGATGAAGCCAATGCGCGTGCGGCGGTGCTCCACCAACCGCTTGGCCGAGGCGCGGGCGATGTTCTCCCCATCCACCCAAATCTCGCCCGCAGTGGGCCTGTCCAGCCCCCCTATCAGGTTGAGCAACGTCGATTTGCCCGACCCCGACGGCCCTACCAGCGCCACCGCCTCCCCCGCCTCGATCTCCAGGTCCACCCCGTCCACCGCGGCTACAAAGTTAGGCCCCATCCGGTACTTCCGGCTGAGGCCCACAAGGCGTATCAACGACATGGCGTTGAATTCTTAATTTTGAATTCTTAATTCTTAATTGCTGTTCAAGCCAATCCAATTAAGAATTAAGAATTCAAAATTAAGAATTACTTGAGTCCTTCCGCTATCTTGACGGCTTCGTCTACTGTGAGGTTGCCGCGGATGGCTACGAAGGGGCCGTTGTTGCTTTCCTGCCAGATTAGGGAGGTCCAGTTGCCGCCTTCGGGAGAGAAGGCTACCGCGTCCACGCCTCGTACTTTGACAGTTTTGGTTGCGCCCAGGCTGTTGTCGCGGTTGTTGAGGCCGCTGAAGTTGTCTCCTAGCTGCGGCTCCATCTCGACTTTGGCCTGGGACACGGTGAAGTCGATGTTGGGCGACGAGTAGCTGATGGTCAGCAGGCCGTGCCCTCCAGCCTGATTCATCAGGCCGTTACCCCTCGAGGTCACGTCCACCACTGTGGCATCGGCGGGGTAGGTGGCCTCGAGCAGCTTCCAGCCTTCGTTGGAGGCGGCGGCGCTGGCCTCGGGCAGGGTGAGCGATTTGGGCGTCATGCTTTCCGCCATCTGGTCGAGGTCTACTACCTTTACGTCACTGCCTGCTTGCAGCACGAAGGTCGCGGGGTCGATTGGCTTGTTCAAGTCTATGCTACCGGCGGTGACGGTGAGCGTGCCTATATTGGGGTGTTGCGCGTCGAGCTTGAGGGGTATCCAGCGGTCCTTGTCCACCCACAGCGTAGCGCGTCCGTCCTTGATGAGGGTGCCGACCTGCATCTGCATCGCCTTGGGCACACCGAGCTTCTCGGCGGCGTCGGGCTTGGGAGTAATGTCCAGCTTGTACGCTTCCAGGCCCGCTACCTGCTCGGTGCCCACCAGCTTTATCTCGGCGGCATCTAGCAACTTGTCCAGTTCCTGCTCCATGTCGGCACCCTGCAAGGCAGCCCTGGCCTCGGCAGGCAGCTTCTCAAGCAGCTTTTCGGGTGTGCCGGTGTAGAGCACCTTGCGGTTAGGATCGAGCGCGTAAGCCTTCTCGCCGTCAAATAGGAAGGTCATGCCGCCCACGCCCGGCAGCGAGGAGCTTACTACGTCCACCCTGGCCTTGGCGGGCGTGTTGCCATCGGCGGCTTGCTTCCAGGTCTTGATTTGGACGGAAGCCGTGTCGGGGAGCTTGGAGACTATGTCCTGCGGGCCACCCGCCGGGGCTGGCTGCGCGGGGTTGCTCGGCATGAAGCCCGCGAGCAGCGTCTCGATGCCCTGCTTGTTGATGGTAGCGTTCAGGTCTACTGTGCTCTGCGCGGTCTGAGTGGTCTTCATCGTCTCGCGCATCTTCTGTATCACGTCGGCTGCGGTCACCTGCTGGCCCGCCGAGCAGCCGCTGAGGACCGACCCCAGCACCAGCAGCGAGGCAGGCAATAGCAGCTTGAGGTTGTTCTTCATAAATGCTCTCCTATGCGCGCAAGGAACACGTGCAAACTTGCGCTAAATACGTCGTCTATGAGTTATACGCCGCGATACGGGGAAAGGGTGCATCCAATAATCGTCATTATGGATTCTACACCCCTCCCTATATGTTGTCCAGCACTCAGGTGCTCAGTTGCGCGCCCCTGACGCACTCAGCACCATCACGTTTCACGTTTCACGTTTCAGACCAGCGTCGGATTGACACAACCCGCTGGTTGTGCAATACTAGGGTCAAATATAGTCCAGCGTCGGACTGAACCGAGCGATGGGTTGCTCTCCTGGTTGAGGGCGCCCTTTTTTGTTTTTGTCATTTTCGCTCATTGTCCAGGGTCGGAACAGAGAATGGCATATAGCACAGCAACGTAGATTAGGAGGAAAGCGATGACTCTAGATGCCCTTAAAGACCAGCACCCTCAAGAGGGGTTGCTGCGAGATGAGGAGACCGGCCACTATCGCGTCCTGCCCGGCTACGGCCATCAGGTCCACCGATACGGCATGAATGAGACCTGGCTGGACGAAGACGACGAGATGTGGATAGACGGCACCGCCGTGGACCGCGAAAGCCAGAAGGCCGAGCAGGCAGTATAGACGATGGACGATGGACGATAGGTAGTACCTCTTTCTATCGTCCATCGTCCATCGTCCGTTATCCTACCTCAGGTAGCTTGCTCGCGCCGTACTTGTAGGCTAGGTAGGCCGCTCCGGCGCTGGTGACGGTGGCGAATAGCAGGCCGAGTATGGCTAATGCGGGCGTGAGCAGGGGGTCCAGGGCCTCGAAGAAGACGGGGAGGGACAGGAAGAGGCCGCCAAGGATGCCCATCCCCAGCCAGACGGCGAAAGCTATGAAGCTGCCCCAGCCGGAGGTCATCTTGCGGGGGTCGTCCCAGTCTAGCTTGGCCCACGGGACGGACAGGGCCACCGCCACCACGATCATCCCCAGGCCGAGCACTTGCACGCCAGTCCAGCCGTAGAGGGTCCACAACGGGTCCAGTTGCCGCCAGATAGCGGCCCCGGCTAAGAGCAGCGTGCTCAGCACCACGTAGGGCACCGCCGCCGACAGGAACTTACCCCTCAGTAGCTCGAAGGCCGTGATGGGCGCTATCTTCAGCAGCCACCACGACTTGCCCTCGCGGCTGATGCTCGTGAGGGCTATGCTGCTCACCAGCATCACTGTCGAGCTGAGCACCCCCGCCGCGACCAACACGCCGTCCAGGTTGCTGAAGAAGTCACCGCCCGGTATACCCCGCCCGCGCCTGCCGCTCCCGCTTGTGACGTTCAGGTAGAAGACAGGCCAGAAGATCAGGGGCGCGAGCATTTGGGCGAAGTTGCGCAGGTCGCGCGGCACCACCTTCCAGTCCTTGATGGCGATAGCCAGGTCTGCCGACACCCGCGACAGCCAACCGCGCTCCCTGGCCGCTTTCTCGGCCCGCTGCTTGCTCCTCTTGGCGCTGCCGCTGCTCTGCATGCGCACCCACCCGGTGGCGTACATGAAGTCGGCGGCGAACACGCACAGGGCGAACACCCCGAAGGTGAGCAGCAGGAACACCGACAGGTTGGCAAGCCCGCCTACCAAATCGCCCCGCCCCGCAGCCTCAAGCCCTCGTCCCGCCATGAACGGCGGCAACGGCCAGGCGATTGCCCCGCGCAAGCCCTCGAAGAAGGCTTCGGCATCGCCGTTGGTGTCCGTGAAGCCCCTGAACCAGAAGCGGGAGGTTTGGCTGAGTACGGCACAGGCGATGCTGAACAGCGCGCCCATGAGGCCCAGCACCTCGCGCACGCGGCGGGCGGGGGCGAACCGCGCTACCAGGAGCACCAACATCGAGCCGAGCGCGGCGGGCAGTAGCGGCGTGCCCAGGAGCGTTATCAAGGCCAGGATGTAGTAGAAAGGGCCGTACCCCAGGCCGATACCGTACATGAGCAGCGCCGGGAGGGCCAGCGCGAATACCAGCATGTAGTTCCATACCATGCCGTTGAGGATTTTGCTGACGAACACCGCCTTGCGGTCCACCGGGGCGGTCATCAGCAGATCGAGGTCGCTGGAGAGGAAGAGCGAGCCGAGGGCCGTACCGAAGCTGCTAATGAGGAGGAACAGCACCACCCCCGTCAGTATCAGGGCTGGTATGACCGGCTCCAACTCAGCGTCGGGGAACCGTCGCAGCAACGCCCCCGCCAGCAACCCCGCCCCCGCCGATACCGCGGCGAAAAAGATGAACAGCACCAGGCTCCCGACCACCGAAAAGACCTGCGTGGTCGTCTTACGCGCCCTGAAGCTATTCCACGAAATCTGCCACCGAAGCCCAAGCAGCAGCCACGTATCGGAGAGCACGGCCCTAAAATTCGAATTTCGAATTTCGAATTTCGAAATCACCTCAAGACCTCGGCAATGGCAGCGTACTCGGCACCCCCCGTAAGCTGGAGGAAGATGTCTTCGAGTGAACCTGTGCCGCCCCGGTCCCTCAGTTCCTCCATCGTGCCGGAGGCGATTATCTCGCCGTTATTGATGATTATGATCCGGTCGCACATGCGCTCCGCGATTTCGAGGATGTGGGTAGAGAAGAATACGGCGGTGCCCCGGTCGCGCAACTGTTGGAGCAGGTCTTTGATGAGGCGGGCGGAGCGAGGGTCGAGGCCCACGGTCGGCTCGTCGAGGAAGAGCACCTTGGGGTCGTGCACCAGCGCGCCCGCGAGAGCCAGCTTCTGCTGCATGCCGTGGCTGTAGCCCTCGGTCAGGTCGGAGGCGGCTTCGTACAGGTCGAAGAGGCGCAGCAACTCGTTGGCCCGGCGCTCGGCCTGCTCGGTGGGCACCCGGTAGAGGCGAGCGATGAAGCGCAGGAACTCCCAGCCGCTGAGTTTGCCGTAGAGGTTGGGGGTGTCGGGCACGTAGCCGAAGGTGGCCTTGGCCTGCACTGGCTGGGCCTGTATGTCGTAGCCGGAGATGGCCGCCCGGCCCGCCGTGGGCTTGACCAGGCCGGTAAGCATCTTTATCGTGGTGGTCTTGCCAGCGCCGTTCGGCCCCAGGAAGCCTACGATTTCACCCGGCCACACCAGGAGGTTGGCGTTCTTCACCGCCCAGTGCTGCCCGTATGCCTTCTGCAAGCCCTCGGCCTGTATCGCGGGCACTCTGACGTTAGGTGCGTGGCCGTTGGGGCTGTAGGTGGGTGTGTAGATGGGGGCGCTTTCGGGGGTGTGTGGCTTAGCGTTTGCGTCTATAATGTTGCGGTTGTGGTTTGGGTCGTTTTGTAGCATGCTTTGGTGATATCCTTTGTGTGCCTTACTATGTAATGCCTCTTATTCTACGCCGGACGAGATGCGGCGGTTACGCAAGACTGTCCCATAATGCCACTCTGTATCATTCGCGGCGACCACACTCCCCTCTGTCATCCTGAGCGCAGCGAAGGATCAGTAGCCCGTTCTTGACTGTTGATGCCATGCACCAATGTTCCTCTTACCACCACTATCCTGAATGTTGAGGACTCTCGCTTACCCACCTGATCCTTCGCTACGCTCAGGATGACAAGGGGGTGCTTTGGTCCTGTGCGTCCGACTAGGGGCAACCCATGACCGCTTGTGCTTATAGAATGTCCATGTGCCTATCCGTCAGCGGCCTGTCGAGGCGGAAGGGGTTGTCTTCGGGGCGCAGTTTGCCAATGATGGTGTCCACCACGAGCCTGCTGCCGCCACCGCTCGCCATGATGCCATGCCCGCTGTAGCCGCAGTTCAGGTAGAGGCCCCCTATGGGGGTGGGGCCGAGGAACGGCTTGTGGTCGGGTGTGTAGCTGTATTGCCCCGCTTGCAAGTAGTAGTGGGAGGTCTGCCTGGCCCAAACGTCCGCCCAGAAGGGGCTGATGCGGGCTACCGAGTGCTCGCTTGCCGGGTCCAGCAGGCCGAACACGAAGTCTACGCTGGTGGGCACGTCCTCTAAGGGCGGACCGGGGGGTACACCGGGCGACGTGCGTAGCAGGTTGGCCCCACGTAACGCAGGTCGCCAGTGAGCACCCGTCTCCTCGTCTATGGTCATGGGTGCCCATCCTGGCACCTCGGGCACGTCTGGCATGACAACCTTCTGGCGGCGCACCAGGCTGAGGGGTAACTCAAGCCCCGACATGGCGGCTACTTCGCCGGAGAACGGGCCTGCCGCCACCACCACCTGGTCTGTGCTAACGCTGCCCCTGGACGTTTGGACTGCTCGTACCCTTCCGCCTCCGATATCGAACCCGACGACACCAGCGTTGGTCGCGAAAGCGGCTCCCCCGGAGGCAGCGGCGGCATAGCCGAGCGTGAGGCGGCGCACGTCCAGCCAGCCGTCACCTGCTCGGAAGCGGGCACCCAGCACATCGGGTGACAGGTAGGGGAATCGCTTGCGGGCCTCGTCGCCATCCAGCCACTCCACATCGGTGAGGCCCCACTCGTGCTGGCGGGCTACTAACTCCTTCTGTATGCCGACGGCTGAGGGTGAGGTCGTGAGCCAGAGATAGCCTTGCTGGCGAATATCCAGATCGTAACCTTCGAGGCCCGTCGCTTCCGCGAAGTTGGTGAAGAGCACGATGCTCTCGCTTACCAGGGCGATCTCCTCCGGGTTGTCAAACTGCGCCCTGAACGCGCCCGTGGCTACGGGGGTGGTGAGGGTGCAGAGGGCAGGCCTGCGTTCCAGCACGAGCGCGCGCAGACCGGCTCGGGCGGCGAAGAATGCCGTGGCAGCGCCCACTATGCCACCCCCGACGATTACGAGGTCGGCGGTGCGGGGTAGGTCCTGGGTATACGCTATCCTGGGCTGGGTTGGTTGTGCTGCCTGGGCCACGGCTCTGCTCCACGCGGTAGGTATTGGGTGCTATGTACTCAGGTCGTCGGTCGGCTCCACGCTCGACTTGAGCGCCTGGAACTTGCCAAGCGGCTTTACGGTGTATTTACCTGCGGAGGCGGGCACCACAACGCTGTCGTACTTGCCAAGCTCCTCGCGCCAGCCGTCGCCCTCCACCTGCATTTCGCCTTCGATGACGGTGAGCGCGTGGAACGTCTCGCCCCCTGTGTCCAGTTCTATCTTTTGCCTCTCGGCGCTCAACAGTTCCAGGGTGAAGTAATCACAGCAAACCAGGCGATGCCGGTCGCCGTCGCGTAGGGGGTGGGGCATGCGGCACACTTCGCCCGTCATTCCGGGGTTGGATACCGTCACCGATTGCTCGATGTGGAGCTTGCGGCCGTTAGCCTGGGGCCTGTCCCAGTCGTAGATGCGGTAGGTGATATCGGAGGTCTGCTGCACCTCGTAGATAAGCAGGCCGGGACCGAGGGCATGCACCGTGCCCGCGTGCGTGAGGATGGTGTCGCCCTTTTGCACGTCCAGGTATTGCGCCAGCTCCACCACTGTACCTTCCCGGATAGCCTCGGCCAGCGACTCGGGCGGGGTACCGGGCTTCACGCCGGAGATGAGCCTGGCACCGGGTTCGGCCTCCAGTACGTGCCAGGCCTCGGTCTTGCCGAAATGCTCCGGCCCCTCAAGCTCTACTGCCTGCTCGTCGTTGGGGTGCACCTGGAGCGAGAGCCAGTCGCCGCAATCGAGCAGCTTTACCAGGAGAGGGAAGCGAGAGTCGGTCTGAGAGGTCACGAGCCTGCCCAGGAGCGCCTCGCCGTATTCTTCGGCAATCTCGGCCAGCGTGCGCCCCTCGTGAGGCCCTGAAGCCACTTCGTCTTCTTCAGAGACGATCCAGGCTTCGCCCACAGGCTCCTCGGCATCGGGTTTGAGGTACTTTCCGCCCCATACCCTGTCGTGGTACTGTGGGACGAGGCGTAAGGCACCCAATGGTTGTGTGTGTGGTTGCATACTATCTTTATACCAGAGAATCGCGTCTCGCTGCCCCTTGCTGGTACGAGCGTCGTGCCGGAGTAAGCAGCAGTGTTTTATCTAGGGGAGAAGACGTGGACCATGTCATTTCGAACGTAGTGAGAAATCTCGTCCTCTACCTCGATGCTACCGCTTTCTCCTGGCACAATGCCACAGTATGAACAGTATGAAAGGTGCTATTTGGGTGCAGAGGGACGAGATTTCTCACTACGTTCGAAATGACAAAATAGGGGCTTGGCTCCTTCCATCTGGCTGTTTTTGCGGTGGCGCAAACCTGTTTAATGAGACTCTAATTGAACTCTAATGAGACTCTAATGAAAACCTATTGACCGCAATCCTCCCATTTTGCTACTATGGAGGCAGAGAGCACAAGGGTAACTGAAGACAACGACATCCTTTTTCCTTTCTTTGCGACAGTGAGCCGGCGATGAGCCGGCTTCATTGTTTTAAGGCGGGACAAGGCTTTAGCGGCTTTGTGTTATGATGTAGAGTTGCCTGGCTTGTGGCAAGTAGGCTATTTGTCAGCAGGTATACGCTTGTGAGGCTCGGTGTTGAGCCTGATCCCTATTCACTGTGGAGTGCGCCTTTGTCCGCTGAGACCGTCAGCATTATTGCCCCTGGTAAGAGGAAGCACGCGGAGCAGATATTCGACCTCGTGGCGTTGCAGTGGCGCGACGACCTGAAGAGGCACGCCCGCGAAGGCCGCATCAACCGCAGCCACTACGACTGGCAGACATCGCGGGTGGCTGTAGCCGAGGGGCGGGTGGTCGCGCATTTCGGGGTGTACAACCTGGCTATGAGAGTAGGCACGGCTCGTGTGGCGGTGGCGGGGGTCAACCTCGTGGTAACCGACCCCGAGTTCCGCAAGCGCGGCCTCATGCCCTCCACCATACGCGCTTCCCTCGACGCTATGTGTGCCAACGGCTACGATCTCAGCATCGTGTGCAACGCCATCGCTAACTACTACACCCGCTTCGGCTACGTGTCGGCCTGGCCCGAGCACGACGTGACGGTGCGCACCCGCGACCTGCCCCACGACGCCCCCGACTTCCGGCTGCACAGGTTCGCGCCCCGCCATCGCCCAGAACTGGCTCAACTGTACAACGTCGAGAACGGCACCCTCACCGGCACGGTGGTGCGGCCCACCTTCCTGCGCACCAAGGAACCCGGTGACCTCTACGGCTACACCTGGGGCCATGACGGTACCGTCCGGGGCTACGTCATGTACGACGTGGTATCCAACGGGCGAGCGGTGTGGCACTACGACTCGGCGGGCGACCCCGGCGAGAGGCTGAGGGCGCTGGGCCTGATAGCGCGGCGGGAAGGGTGCGAAGAAGTGCGTTTCAACCGCCTGCACCCGCATGGCTCGCTGGCGCGCACCATACGCACGCTCAACTCGACCGCCGACGAGACTTACCGCCCGACCGGAGGGTGGATGGTGCGCGTCATCAACCTGCGGTCGCTGTTCGAAAAGCTATCCGGCGAGCTATCCCGCAGGCTGGCGTGCTCTCACCTGGCGGGGTGGCGCGGCAATTTGCTGGTAGCCACACAGGGCGAGCAGGTGCTGCTCTCTATAGACCGCTCGCGTGTAGAGGCGCTGCCGCCGGACGAGGCCGAGCACAGCATCCGTGGCGGTGAGGCCATTGCCCGGCTGGTACTCGGCAGCGCGGAACCGGAGGAGTTGGTGCAGGCCCACGGTATGCAACTGACCGGCGATGCGTTGAGCCTGGCGAGCGTGCTATTCCCGGCCCAGCGCCCGCAGATGGGCAACGCCGACCTCTAGCTCCCCCAAGCGCGACCTGTGGTAGCATATAAGATATACCGCGTGCTACCGACCCATCGCTCATAGAAAGCAGCTTAGATGCAACACCCCACAAGCGCAGGGCGTAACTGGAAGACCATTCTCGCAATCGCGGCGCTATTGCTGCTGGTGGGCGGGCTTGGGGCGGCCCTGCGGTTTGGCGCAATGGAGCAGGGTGCCGGCTCGTCCATCCCGCGAGTGCAACAGGCGCAGACCTCCATAGCGCAACGCAGCAGCTTCGCCGGACCGACTCCCACGCTCGATTGCGCGGCGGGGCTGGCCTGGCGGGTGGTGGGCAGCCCCAACCTTGCGGAGGCGGGTGAGGGCGCGCCTGTAGGGGAAGGCGGCGAGGGCGTTGAGGGCGACGAGGAGGAGCGCGGCGGTAGCGTGCTGGCCGATGTCGCGGCACTTGCCCCGGACGATATATGGGCGGTTGGTTCCAGCCACAGCGGGCTGATAGTAGAGACGTTGGTGGAGCACTGGGACGGCAAGGAATGGCGGCTCGTCCTCAGCGAGGCCGTGGAATCGCGTGGCAGCCAACTCAACAGCGTGGCAGCGGTCTCGTCCGATTACGTTTGGGCCGTGGGGGCCTATTTGCTGCTGGACACGCAGATGGTGCCGCTAATTCAGCGTTGGGACGGCAGCGAGTGGGGTCTGGTCGCGCCCGCGCCGGTGAGCGCCACCGTGGGTACTTTCAATGGCGTGGCCGCGCTCTCGGAAGACGACGCGTGGACCGTGGGGTATTACGCCGACGAGCGGGGCATCTACCGCACGCTGGCGCAGCATTGGAACGGCAACGAGTGGCGCACGGTACCGACACCCAACATAGGACAGCGCCTGAACACGCTTACCGGGGTGGCGATGCGCTCGACCGACGACGTGTGGGCGGTGGGTTACCGTATTGGCGACAACAACCAGTACCTGCCCATAACGATGCACTGGGACGGCAACGAGTGGAGCATGGTCGAGGCCCCGGCCCCCGCAAAGGTGGCGAACTACCTCTACGACGTGACGCTGGCCGGCCCCACAGAGGTATGGGCAGTTGGCTACCAGTACGAGGGCAGCGGCCCGGTCACGCCACTGTTGATGAGGTGGGACGGCTCGGAGTGGGACCAGATGGGCGCGCCCGGAGTGGACTCCGGCTATGTAGTGCTCAACAGCATCTCGGCCACGTCGGAGGCAGACGTATGGGTCGCGGGCGTCTACCGCCTGCCCGACAGGTCCACCAGGTCGCTGATAGCCCACTGGGACGGCAACAAGTGGGGCCAGGTATCCAGCCCCGGCAACGGCCCGACCACCAACAACCTAAAGTCAATAGCGGCCTTAAGCTCCACCAACGCCTGGGCGGTAGGCTACCACAACCTGGCGGGCGGGGCGTCCTCTACGCTGGTCGCGCAGTACGGAGAGCCATGTAAGGGACGATAGACGATGGACGATGGACGATGGACGATGGACGATAGGAGACGGAAACGCCAAGACGCGAAGCACGCCAAGAACCCGCCAAGAGGATGATAGTTTGCTGCTATTCGTCAATTCAAAACTCATAACTCATAACTTGTTCATCGTCCATCGTCCGTCTACCAGTACCTGTCTTCCAGCGGCGCGCCGGGGCTGCGAGGGGGCTTTTTGCTGTTGAGGTAGCTTTGCAGGATGACCGAGGCGGCCACGGCGTCTATCTGCTCTCTCACCTTCCTGGGGTGCACGCCCTGGTCCAGCAGGATGCGCTCGGCCTCCACGCTGGTGAGGCGCTCGTCAATGTACTCTACAGGCAGGCCGGAGGCGGCTTGCAGAGTTTCACCGAACTTGCGCGCCCGGTTGGACATAGTGCTGGGGTCGCCGCTCATGTGCAGGGGGTCGCCCACCACTACCATCTCCGCGCCAAGCTCCCGTGCCAGCTCCGCTATGCGCTTTACGTCCACGTTGAGCGACACGCTCTGCACAGTCTGAAGGGGGCGGGCCAGCAGCCCCAACTCGTCGCTGACCGCCACGCCGATGCGCCGTTTGCCTATGTCCAGGGCCAACACTTTCATGGATTTGGGAATTGGGATTTCGGATTTCGGATTTGCGGGGTGGGGTCGTAGTTGTGCCATTCTATGCAGGAGGCGGCTTTGAAGCGGTGGGCCATGGTGTTGAGGGCCTGCTCGTTGTTGTCCACCAGGATGAAGTGCCTGCCGAGTTCCAGACATGCCGCGCCGGTGGTGCCGCTGCCCGCGAAGAAGTCGAGCACGAGGTCGCCCTGGTTGGAGGAGGCTAGCAGCATGCGGCGCATGATGCCGAGGGGCTTCTGGGTGGGGTAGCCGGTCTTTTCCTTGCCGTTGGTGGGCACTATAGTGTGCCACCAGACCGAGGTCGGGGTCTTGCCGCGCGCGGCCTTTTCGGGGCCTACCAGTTCGGGGGCCATGTAGGGGATGCGGTCTATCGCGTCCGCGTTGAAGGTGTAGCGGTCCGGGTCTTTGGCGTAGAGCAGGATGTTGTCGTGCTTGGCGGGCCACTTGCGGGTGGTGCGCGCCCCGTAGTCGTAAGCCCAGATGATCTCGTTCAGGAAGCACTCGCGCCCGAAGATGCCGTCAAGCAGCAGCTTGCAGTAGTGCACCTCCCGGTAGTCGATGTGGAAGTAGAGACTGCCGGTAGGGGAGAGCACCCGGTGGGCTTCAAGCAGGCGGGGCTGGAGGAAGGCCAGGTAGTCGTCAAAGGCATCCCTGTAGGCCTGGGTAGCAAGGTTGACCGTCTCGTACCGGCGGCCCCCGAAGCCGGTCCTGTTGCCGCTCTCGGAGCGCACGGTTTGCAGCGAATTACGCTGCTGCTTCTTGCCGGTGTTGAAGGGCGGGTCGATGTAGATGAGGTCCACCGAAGCGTCGGGCATGGCCTGTAGCACGGGGAGGTTATCGGCGTAGTAGATGTGGTTGGTCGTGACCATGCCCCTGCGTTACCTCTGGCTGCTGGGGTCGGGCCGCAGGCTGGGGGATGAGAGGGCCGGTGCGTAGGAGACGCCGGTGCCTTCGTCTATGGTGATGCGGGTGGAGTCGCTCGGCAGCTTGTCTATACTGAGCCACAGCACGTTCGCCTGGATGGCCGAGGCGTTCACGTACTCGCCGTAGCGCTCGCTGATGAGGCTGCGGGCTTTGGCTATCTCCTTGCCGGTGACCAGCACTCGTATCTGCTCCTTGAGCGTGGGAGTGACGGTGAAGTTCACGCGGGCGCTGGCCGAGGTGTTGTAGGTGATGCGTCCTTGCGCGGCATCAATCGCCTGGAACGCGGGCGGCTCGTAGCGTATCGTGTTCTCATCGAGCACCGGAC
>JALZHG010000084.1 GCA_030914045.1 Chloroflexota bacterium
GGTAGATGTACCTGGCGGCGGCAGGGTCGGACTCATCGATTACGACTGTAATGTTCTGGATCGGTTCCTTTGAGGGGTCTTCGGAGGTGGTGCCTTGCGTGCCAAGGAAGGGTAGAGTGGCTGTGACGATGCGACCTACCTCCAGCGCCTGCTCCGTGACGGTCCACCCTTGCTCCTTAAGTGCGTCGAGTGGAGCCGGATCGCGAGTTATGTGGGTAATGCGCCCACGATCGGACGTCTGCACGTTCCAACCTTGCTGCTTGAAGGAGTCACCTAACTGGGAGAAGCTGTCTTGCTCATCCGGCTCCAGGGCGTCCCAAACCCCTTTGTCGAATTCGTAGGTTACGCTGGTGCCAATGGAATGCTGCCCATCGTCGTTGCGGGTTACCTCTACCATAGTGGTCCAGGTCATACAGCCGAAACTGAAGAGGGCGCTTAGCAGGGCAAGCAGCACAATTCGCGCCCTTCTCATAGGGGACGCTGTTCGCGTCGATGCTGGGTCTGTCGCAGACATAGAATTCTTCTCCCTTGCTAGGGGTGGGCAAACCAGGGCCGCGGGGCCGCCTTCCGGGAGCTAACAACATAAAAGCGGCATGTCAACAGGACTGCTATAGCAGCCTGCCGCACTACTGATTATATCACCACAGTGCGATTTTTTGTAGCGGAAAATTCACGACTTGCACAATAAGATATAAGGAAGCCACTCCTGCACCCAGGAGTGGCTTTTTGGCTGGTCTAACCTCTCGGTGAGGCGGACTTACATGTAGGTGCTGTCCCGTGTTAGGGCTTCAGCACAACCTTCACGCAGCCATCCTCTTTATTGTCCATAAGTTCGTAGCCTCGCGGTGTCTGGTCGAGCGGCAGGGTGTGCGTGGCGACGAAGCTGGGGTCTATGTCACCATTGAGGATTCTTTCGAGCAGGTGGCGATAGTATTTCTGCACCGGGGCCTGCCCCATGCGCATCGTAATGCCCCTGTTCATCACCGCGCCAAACGGCAGGTTGTCTATTACCCCGGCATAGTCGCCCACGATGGAGACCCTACCGCCGTTGCGTACGGCCAGGAACACCTCTCGCAAGGCTATCGGGCGGTCGGTCTCCAGCTTGACGGCTTGCTTCACGTGGTCGAGCGCGCCCAGAATGCCGCCTCCGGTGGCCTGCATGCCCACAGCATCTATGCAGGCGTCCGGTCCGCGCCCGCCCGTCATATCTTTGATGACGTCGAGCAGCAAGCCGTCAGTTTCCTCGAAGTTGATAGTTTCCGCACCAGCCTCGCGGGCCATCTGGAGGCGGTAGTCAAGGCGGTCGATTACGATTACGCGTTCCGCGCCCAGCAGGAAGGCGCTACGGGCGGCGAACTGGCCGATGGGACCGGCACCCCAGATGGCGATAGTGTCGCCCGGCTGGATGTCGCAGTTGACCGCGCCGAAGTATCCCGTCGGGAAGGCGTCGGTAAGGAAAAGGACCTTTTCGTCCTCAATACCGTCCGGTATTTTCAGGGGGTTGACATCGGCGAAAGGCACGCGTGCGTACTCCGCCTGTCCACCTGCATACCCGCCCAGCATGTGCGAATACCCGTAAACCCCGCCTGTGGAGTGGCCCCACACTAACTCCTGCTGCCACCCGTTGGGGTTGGTGTTCTCACACCCTGAGTACAGTTCGTTCTGGCACATGTAGCAGTTGCCGCAGGAGATGGGGAAGGGCACGATCACTCGGTCGCCCACCTTCAGGTTCTTCACCTCGCGCCCTACTTCTACCACCTCACCCATGAATTCGTGACCCAGTACGTCGCCCCGGTCCATCGTGGGCAGCAGGCCGTTGAACATGTGCAGGTCGGAGCCGCAAATCGCCGTGGAACTTATATCAACGATGGCGTCGTGCTGGTTCAGGATTTTGGGGTCGGGCACCTCTTGTACTTCTACTTTCTTGGTGCCCATCCAACAATTGGCTTTCATTAAGTTCTCTCCTTCCGGTTGCTGTATATCATTACCGCCAATGAATTGCGGAAAGCGGACTATGAGGATTCAGGCAGCGGCCAGGTCTCAGGCGGTTGTCCTGGACGCTGTTTCAGACGCGTACCTGACAACGTGGCATCCGAGAGCACGACTTCTCCCGTCTCCATCACCTGCTTGAAGGCGCGCAGGTCCTCGAACACCTGCATGTCGGGTTCTTCGTTGAACAGCTTGGCGAGCAATACACCAAAGGGGCCGCCGGGCGCGTCATATTGCATGTTTACCTGCACCACGGTGCCTCGCCCCCCCGTGGCCGGGGCAAAGGTCACGGTGCCGGAGTTCTGCACGTCCGCCCCTTCCAGCGATTGCCACCCGATCAGACGGTTCGGCTCGTCCTCGGTTATGCGGGCGTCCCACTCCACGGTCTGCCCGAGCGGGGCCTTGGCTTTCCAGTGCGAGATGCCGTCGGCGGTCACCTGAACTGACTCTAAATGTTGCATGAAGCGGGGCAGGTTCTCGAAGTTGTGCCAGAAGTTGTAAAGCTCCTCAGCCGAGCGGTTGATGGTTACCGTTTTTCTCACGTTCATGTAATGTCCTCCTTATGCCGGGCAACGGCAGGCTGCTGCTCACCGGAAGCCTGCCGTCGGCAGCTTCACCAGTTGGCCGGGTAATGCAAGGTATAGAAATCGTCATACTGAGCAGAAGTGGTGCCAACCCCAAATTGAAGCGGCGCTTGTTAAGTATTATTCACGCCTTGTGCTTAGAAATTGGACTTACCTGCTACGCCATTGACTGCTGGTACAGACCTGGCTTGCCCGTACTCACCCGACTCCATATAATCGTGGGGGAGGACTGACCAACTATGACAGACGCTATTGACACGACGCAAACGACCGGCGGGAACACCCCCGCGCTGCCCGCTGAAACTCGCATTGGCCACGTGCACCTCAAGGTGGCCGACCTGGACCGCGCCATATGGTTCTACCGGGACGTTATGGGCTTCGACCTCATTCTGAACTTCGGGACGGCGGCTTTTCTCTCGGCGGGCGGCTACCACCACCACCTCGGATTGAACACATGGGAGAGCCTTGGCGGGCAACCCCCCGCGCCCGGCACCACAGGGCTGTACCACTTCGCCATCAACTATCCGACGCGCCGCGACCTGGCTGTGGCCCTAACGCGGCTGCTGGACGCGGGCTGGGGCATTGATGGGGCCTCGGACCACGGTACCCACGAGGCGATATACCTGCACGACCCCGACTTCAACGGCATCGAACTGGCCTGGGATAGGGCGCGGGAAGAGTGGCCTCGCAGGAACGGCACGCTGACCTTCAGCCGCGAGCCGCTCGACTTCGCGGGGCTGCTGGGCGAGCTTGGGGAGCCGGAGCGGGCACGGCACCTGGGCTACCTGTCTAATTACAGGTAGCCCAGGTGGGTCTAAGAACCCATTACAAGACCTTAAAGGTTGAGGTTGTAGGGGGGCAGGCCCCCGTGCCTGTCCTTGTTGGAGATTAGCACCAAGGTACGGCTGCCAACAAGGGCAGGCCGCCGTGCCTGCCCCTACAGAGGTGTTGAAATAGATCCTAAGTCCCGGCTGCTTATCCTACCTGCGCGGCGGGCATAGTGAGCGTGGGCAGCGCGCCTTCGATGGTGGTGCGGTGCACCTCCAGCCAGGGCGGCAGCACTAGTTGCTCGCCCAGGTGGGAAGGGTCCTCGTCGGTGGCGAAGCCAGGGCCGTCTGTGGCAAGCTCAAAGAGCACCCCGCCAGGCTCGCGGAAGTAGACCGACTTGAACCAGAAGCGGTCTATTACCTCGGTCGGGCGGCCTCCCGCCGCTATCACCCGTTGGCGCACCTCCAATTCGGCCTCGTCGTCCGGTACCCGCCACGCGACGTGGTGTACGCTGCCTACCCCCCATTGGCCGAGTCGCGAGTCGGGCACCTCGCGTATGTCTACTATGTTGCCGGAGCCACCCCCGCGCACGCCGTAGCGCACCCAACCGCCATCTTCCGCCAGCCGCTCGAAGCCAAGAGCCCCGGTGAGGAAGCTGGCGGTCCTGTCGAGGCTGCGCTCCCACAGGCGGGCGGCGTGCAGACCGCGAATCTGCCGTTCAACGGGTATGGGGCTGCCATCCCAGGGTGTGAAGAGGCGCGGGTCGTCGGTCTCCACCAGGGCGAGGTCTAGGCCATGGGGATCGCGCAGGGGCAGCGTGCGCTCGCCGAAGCGAGTCTCTGGCGACCCGGTTTCGACCCCGTAGTGGGCCAGACGGTCCGCCCAAAAGCTGAGGCTGCCGGAGGGTACGGCCAGGGGCACCTCGACGTTCAGTCCGTAACCCTCGCGCCCGCCGGGCATGTTCGCCCAGGGGAAGAATGTGAGGTCGGTGCCGGGGTGCCCTTCTGCGTCGGCGTAGAAGAGGTGGTAAGTGCCAGGGTCGTCCTGGTTGACGCTACGCTTCACCAGGCGCATGCCCAGCACTCCCGAGTAGAAATCGAGGTTCTCCTGTGCGTCCCCGGCTATCGCAGTGATATGGTGTATGCCGTGGACCCCGTTTGTCGTTCCGTCCATAGTTCCTTTGCCTTTCGAGTCCTGCTTAGCGCCAGTGGTCTCTTTCGATGCGGAGGCGGACGGCCGCTCGTTCCCGGCTGCGAGACTTTGCAAGCGCGCCCAATCCGGTCATTACAGAAGCGATGAGGGCGAGCAGCCACGGTAGAGCGGCCTCGCTTGCCCCTGTGCGTGGCATCCCTGGCCCTTCTGTAGACAACAGCCCGATCACGCCACAGGCCACGCGCGCTCCGCTGTTGCCTGCCGGGTCGGATACCTCGTCGTCCATGCCTGCGTGAATCACGATGGCCGCGCCGTCCTCGTCGAATATGTTGTTCGGTCCGGGCGAGAGAGAAATCAGGTTGTTGGTGTATTCGAGTATACCCGCGCCACTGGCGTCAACGCTCAGGTTGGGTAAGTCACCGACGTGCGGTCCCTGGGGGTTCCTGAGGCCGTGCTGCGCGCCCGTGGGGTTGAAATGAGGGCCTGCCGTGCTGAACTGCTTGTCAGGCTCGCACGTGCCCACCGCGTGGATGTGGATGCCGTGCTGCCCCTCCAGGCCCGTAAGCCCCTGTACCACGACGTGCACCCGAACGCCGCCCGCGCTGTCTTGAGTGAAGTGGGCCGTACCAACCGTTTGCCCCTGGGTGCCCACGATATCGGCTGAGGCGGTAGGCCCGGTCTGCGCCAACACCGGCGGCCCTAATAGAGCCCCCGCCACTATAATAGCGCCGAGTGCCCTGGTAACTTTCTTCATCTATTGTCCTCCAGAGTATAAGTGTAGCTCTTCCCTGTTGCAATCAACATGCCATCTGTGCTGAAAAAAGAAGAGACGGAACCGCCAAGACGCCAAGGACGCCAAGAACGCGCCAGGACAAAAAGGGGGCGCTCCAAGTACAAATAGGACCAGGACACCTCACGAAGTATCCTGGTCCTGTTGCTTAGAACACCCTTCTAAACCTTTGCGCGTTCTTGGCGTTCTTTGCGCCTTGGCGTTTCCGTCTCCGTCTCCTGCTACTTGGTTTGGGGCCTGGCTGTGATGCAGGACGCCTCGTTGCGGACGGCGGTACACACGATCTTGGAGATTTGGCCTCGGGTGGCGTTGTGGCCTTCGCGGAAGTAGGGGCGGCCTTTGGTATCGCAGGGTTCGCCGGGGCCGCCGCAAGGATAGCCACTTATCATGTTGTGGCAGAAGGCGGTTTCTATGTATGAGTAGAAAGCGGAGCCTGCCGACACGTCCGCGAACGAGCGATTTTCCTCGGACGGCGAGGCCAGCGCCCAGCCAAGCGCCTGCTGCCCGGCCATCACCACGATCTTGGAAAGCTGGCCCCTTGTGACGTTGTTGCCGGGGCGGAAGTAGGGGCGGCTCTGGTTGTCGCACGGTTCGATGGCACTGCCGGGGCTGCACGGGTAGCCGCTGATGATGTCACGCGTGGCGATTGATTCGATGAAAGGGTAGAAGGTCGAGCCGGGAGGTACGTCGGTGAAGGTGTTGTTCGCTGGCTCGGCGGCACCGAAGCTGAATGCCAGGGCTACAATCTTGGCGATTTGCCCGCGCGTGGTCAGCGCGTTGGGTCTGAAGGTGTTGTCTTCGTAGCCGTTGATCGCACCCCGGCAGTAGAGGCACTCCACCCACTCGTAAAATGGGCTGCCCGCGGGCACATCGGTGAAGCGGCCGTTGATGTTGCAGCCCCCACCCGGCGGTGTGGGACTCGCGGCCGCGATGGGTGTGGGGGTGACCGTCGGACCGCCTGCTATCACGTTGTACTGGAACACCGTGGCGCAGGTAGATTGGGTGCAAGAGGTGCAACCAGGGCACGTGCCGCTATTGGCGAAGACCTCACCGCCGCCGCTTGAGTGCCAGGCTGAGATGATGTACTTGACCGTCTTGCCGGGAGACTGTGCAGGGATGTTGGCGGAGATGACTTCCACCGTTTGGCCGCCTTGGGTGTCGTCGGCGAAGGTGCATACGCTGTTGCCCGCCACCACCTGCGAGGTCCCAAAGGGCGCACCGAACGAGCCGCCAGGGGTAGTGCCATCAGTGGTGTAGTAGACACGCCAGTGGTTCGAGTTGGCCTGGAACTCGGATCTGAAGCGCAGGGCATACCCGATGCTAAATGCCTGCCAGCCTGTATCGGCGGCCCGGTCCGGGTCGAGCACGTAGTTGCCGCAGCCTTCGCCAGTGGGGGTATTAGCCTGCTCGTGGTACACGAAGCTCGCCACCTCTGGCGCTTGCGGGGAGCTTTTTTTGCCCTTTGTGTCTGAGGGTGCTGCCGCTCGTGCCGAATTAGCCAATAAAATCATAACAAACAATATGATAAATGCCGCACTCAGCACCAGAGTAATAGGGGCCCGCGCTCTCTTCTCAACCATCTGAATTCGCTCCTTGCTCGGCCCATATATCTGCTATACGCCCGAGAACCAACTACTTGTCTTCCAACCTCGCTACTCAGCAGAAACGCCAAAAACCAGCACGCCACAGGTCCGCACATGGAGGTGATTTACCTGCCTCTGCTAGCTGCATAGTTTAGCAGCCCCCAGCCCCCACCGCAACAACGGGCAGTTGTGCGTAGGATGGTGGAAAACAGGATGAAAACAGTATATTGAAACGCTAACTTCGTAGGAGGGACAACCCTTTTCTTGCGGCGTATGCACCTAAGCTTAGAGGAGTTGCACGTGAATAGCATCAATCCCATCGTGATTGTTGAGTATCGACCTGGGTGGGCGGAGGAGTTCACCGAGATAGCGCATTCCATACAGGAGGCGCTTGGCTACCTGGCGCTGAGGGTGGACCATATCGGCTCAACGGCCGTGCCTGGCCTTGCAGCGAAGGACATCATAGACATCCAGGTAACAGTCCGCGACTTCACACCCGAACTGGAGGCAGCCTTCCAGAAGGCGGACTATTCTCGTCTGGAGTTCAACCAGGACCACCGTCCACCCACCGCCACTGGCCCCGACCGCGATTGGGAGAAGCAGATGTATCGCCCCAACGCGGATATGCGGCGCATCAATCTTCACGTGCGACGGGCGGGTAGCGCCAATGGACGTTACGCGCTGCTGTTTAGAGATTACCTGCGGGCGCACCCGCTGGCAGCGGCGGCCTACGGGCAAGCTAAGGTGGCGCTGGCTCGCCACGGACCTACCGACTGGGACCTCTACTACGACGTGAAGGACCCCGTGTGCGACATCATCATGGCGGGTGCGGAGGACTGGGCCGCTTCCACGGGCTGGCGTTTGGAGAACTATTCCTAGCCCTGCAGTGGAGCCGAGCGCCCGTTGCTTGACACCCCGTAACGGTTGTGATATTATTCCGTTTGGTGACAAAAACCCTATACCTGACTCTTATCCAGATGGGCGGAGGGATCGGCCCCGTGAAGCCCGGCAACCGGGTCTGAGGCGTAAAAACCCAGGCCGGCGGTGCCAAATCCGGCAGGCGAAAGCCTGAAAGATGAGAGACCACAGCAACAATTATGCTGCTTGCTGATAGTTCTCTCGTGCCGAGGGAACTTTTTTTTGTGCCCTCGCTTCATCTGATTGTTACGTGGGCTGACGAAAAGCGATGCTACATACGGTACCGACAAACCAAGCGGAACAAGAACGCCCTACTGGCGGCCCCGAAACCTCGCACGTTGTGCCTCCTCCCGTGCAATGGCTCCCCTCCGGTGCGGTCCGCTTGGTGGACCAGACCCGCCTCCCTCACCACCTGGAATTCCTCGACTGCCGCACCATAAGTGAGCTTGCAGAGGCCATTTTGAAGCTCCAGGTGCGCGGCGCTCCCGCTATCGGGCTTGCCGGGGCGTATGGCCTCGCGCTTGCCGCCCATCTTTCCGGGGCAACCGACCCTACCATACTGCTCCAAGACCTGGAACAGGCCGCGCGGGTGCTCCGGCAGACCCGGCCCACTGCGGTCAATCTCCCCTGGGCGCTCGATACGGTCATGGAGGCCGCGCGCGAGGCTCGTCAGGGAGGCGCGGAGGCGATCAGGCAGGCGGTCTACGCCGAGGCACAACGCCTGGACCAGGAGAACGAAGCCGCTAATCTACGTATGGGCGAATACGGTGCGGAACTGCTGAAGGACGGAATGAACGTGCTCACCCACTGCAACGCGGGGCCGCTAGCGGCGGGGGGCATCGGTACGGCGCTGGGTGTTATTTACACGGCGCACAAGCAGGGGAAGAGGCTGCACGTCTGGGTGGACGAGACGCGGCCCCTCTTGCAGGGCGCTCGCCTGACCGCGTGGGAGCTGGGCCAGTGGGGTATCCCCTACACCCTCATCGCAGACAGCATGGCGGCCTCCCTTATGAAGGCCGGGCGTGTTGACGCGGTAATCACCGGGGCTGACCGCATCGCCGCTAATGGCGATGTGGCCAACAAGATCGGCACCTACGGGCTGGCGGTGCTCGCCAACGCCCACGGCCTTCCTTATTATGCGGCGGCACCCTCCTCCACTATCGACCCGCACATGTCGGGTGGCGCTGATATAGTCATCGAAGAGCGGCACGCCGACGAAGTGACCCACCACGGGGGTAGGCTAGTAGCCCCTCAGCAGGCGACCGTTTACAACCCCGCCTTCGACGTTTCGCCCGCTAGTCTTGTTAGTTGTATAATCACTGAGTCCGGCCTGATACGCCCCCCCTTTGAGGAGGGCCTGCGGCAGTCGGCGGCCCTTTCCTGGCGGCTGCGGCACGGCCCCGACTCTGTGGCACAGGCCGTGCAAGCAGAAGGGGTGCTATCTTCGACACGAGGAGAATCGCGGTAACTTAATGACCACCTTTATTACCGGTTCTGTCGCCTACGACAACATTATGAACTTCCCCGGCCACTTCAAGGACCACATCCTGCCGGAGAAGATACACGTTCTCAACCTCTCCTTCCTCGTGAACACTCTCAAGCGGCAGCGTGGTGGCGTGGCAGCCAACATCGCCTATACAATGGCATTGCTGGGCAGGCCGCCCGCGGTGTTTACTTCCGTCGGCGCAAACGACTGGACCGACTATGAAGCCTGGATGAGCAGGCACGGTATAGACACCCGCTTTGTGAAGGTGGTGCCGGAGGAGTTCACGGCTACCTGCTACATCACCACCGACATGGACAACAACCAGATTACCGGCTTCTACACCGGCGCGATGGCCCACGACAAGCAGCGTTCCTTACACGAGGTGCCCCGCGACGAGCTAGGTTACGTGGTGATTGGCCCCACCGAGCCTGAGCCTATCGTCAAGTTCACCCGCGAGTGCCAGGAGATGGGCGTGCCCTACATCTGGTCCCCCATCTGGCAAATCATCCGCATGACCCCGGAAGAGTTGAGTGAGGGCGTGCGCGGGGCGAAAGTAGTGGTCGCCAACGACTACGAGTACGAGCTAATCAAGGACAAGACCGGCATGGACCAGCAGGGCATACTGGAGCACGCCGAGATGGTGGTGACCACCAAGGGCAAGCACGGCTCGGTCATCATGACCCGCGACGAAGTGGCCGCGATACCGCCGGCCAGGCCAACGGAGGTAGTGGACCCCGTGGGCGCGGGCGATGCGTACCTGGGCGGGCTGGTATTCGCGCTGGAGTCGGGCCTGGACATACAGAGGGCTGGGCGAGTGGCTTCCCTGGCCGCTGTGTACGCGGTTGAACAGTACGGCACGCAGACCCATACATATACGCGGGAAGAGTTTGCACGACGTTACGTGGAAAACTTTGGCGATGAGTTGATTGTAGCAGAGGCGCTTGGGGCAGTGGAAGAGGTAAAGTAGCTATGTCCGATCACAAGGGCAAAGGGAAGGGCAGGGCCAAGCACATCCTGGTGGTGAACGACACCGAGGAGATACTGGAGCTATTCAAGCAAATTCTACATGAGGAAGCGGGGTACGAAGTGACCCTCACCTCTTTCCAGCCTCAGATGATCGAGTTCGTCAAGGAGGTCAAGCCTGACCTTATCATCAGCGACCACCTCTTCGGCCAGGAGCAGCTTGGCTGGCAATTTGTGCAGTCGCTGAAGATGGAACGCGAGACAATGAACATCCCTATAATCGTCTGTAGCGGCGCGATCAACGAGCTTAAAGGCAACGAAGGCTACCTGGTGTCCAAGAACGTCGGCGTGCTGTACAAGCCGTTCGACGTGGATGAATTGTTGCACCTGGTGGAGACGAAGATGGAGGAGCAAGACAACCCCAAGGTTCACGTTCGGGAGACGCATCTCACGTCCAGTAAGAGCAAGACGAACGGCGACGGCAAGTAACCTGTAAGTTGCCGGCACGAAGTTGAACCACAAATTAGGAGTGTGAAATCGAATGGTACTTGAAGCAAAACCACAAACAACGATCCTGGAGAGCGAGGGCACTCGCGTAAAGTCGCACATCAAGGGCACCGACCCGGCGCTGGTGCAAAAGGGCATCAACCGCATTGAATGGGCCGAGGCCGAGATGCCGGTGCTGCGCATCATACGCGAGCGTTTCGAGAAGGAGCAGCCGTTGAAGGGGCTGCGCCTCTCCGCCTGCCTCCACGTGACCGCCGAGACCGCCAACCTGATGCGAACCCTCAAGGCGGGCGGGGCCGACCTGACCCTCTGCGGCTCCAACCCGCTGTCCACCCAGGATGACGTGGCCGCCGCGCTGGTGGAGGAGTACGGTATCAGCACCTACGCGGTAAAGGGCGAGGACACCAACACCTACTACAGCCATATCGTGTCGGCCCTCAACCACCGCCCGCAGATTACGATGGACGATGGCGCGGACCTGGTGTCCTCCATGCTCTTCATCGCGCTTGACCGCCTGGACGACGTGCACCCGCAGGTACGCTCCTGGGCCGGTAACCTTTCCGCCGAGGAGCGTCATTCCCTGCTCAACGACGTGGTCGGCAGCAGCGAGGAGACTACCACCGGCGTGATTCGCCTCAAGGCGATGGAGAAGGACGGCGTGCTCAAGTTCCCGGTGATCGCCGTGAACGAGTCCGACACCAAGCACTTGTTCGATAACCGCTACGGCACGGGCCAGAGCACCATCGACGGCATCCTGCGCGCCACCAACATCCTGCTGCCCGGCAAGATCATGGTAATTTGCGGCTATGGCTGGTGTGGTCGTGGTATCGCTATGCGCGCCCGTGGCATGGGTGCCCGCGTGGTCGTGACCGAAGTGCAGCCGGTACGCGCCCTCGAAGCCGTCATGGAGGGCTACGAGGTAATGCCCTTGCTGGAAGCCTCCAGGGTGGGCGACATATTCGTCACCGTGACGGGCGACCTGAACGTGATCGACCGCCAGCACATGGAAGTGATGAAGAGCGGCGCTATTATGTGCAACAGCGGCCACTTCAACGACGAAATCAACATCCCGGCCCTGGTGGACCTGGCCGGTGGGCAGCGCGGGCAGATAGTGCGCGATTTCGTCGAGGAGTTCAACATGCCCGATGGCCGCAAGCTCTACCTGCTGGCCGATGGCCGCCTGGTGAACCTGGCCGCCGCCGAAGGCCACCCCGCCTCGGTGATGGACATGAGCTTCGCCAACCAGGCCCTGGCAGCCGAGTACATGGTCAAGAACGGCCCGCAACTGGAGTCGAAGGTGTACGTCATCCCACAGGAGCTAGACCACGAAATCGCCATGCTCAAGCTCATCTCCCTGGGCATACAGATTGACGAACTAACCGAGGAGCAGAAGAAGTACCTGGCCTCCTGGGAGAGCGGAACTTAGGACGATTTGGGATTTAGGATTTCGGAATGCGGATTTGCTCGGATACCTACTAAATCCGAAATCCGCATTCCGAAATCCCAAATGGAGGAAATAATGGCAAAGAACCAAGGCACTCATACCTCGACATTTATGTCGTCGCCGAAGCTGTTCCTTACGTCGGAGTCGGTGACGGAGGGGCACCCGGACAAGCTGTGCGACCAGATTTCGGACGCGGTGCTCGACGCGATACTGGCACAGGACCCTGATGCTCGCGTGGCCTGCGAGACGGCCACCACTACCGGCCTGATCGTTGTCATGGGCGAGATTACCACCACCGCGTGGGTGGACGTGCAGAAGATCGCCCGCGACACGATTACGCAGGCTGGGTACACACGCGCCAAGTACGGCTTCGACGCCGAGACTTGCGCTGTGGTGGTGTCTATCCACGAGCAGTCGCCAGACATCGCGATGGGCGTTGATGAGGCGCTGGAGTCCAAGCAGGGTGAGCTAAGCGAGGACGACAGGATCGAGTCCATCGGCGCGGGCGACCAGGGCATGATGATCGGCTTTGCCTGCAACGAGACCGAGGAACTGATGCCCCTCACCATCGCGTTGGCTCACAAGCTGACCAAGCGGCTGGCCCAGGTGCGCAAGACTACCACCCTTAACTGGCTGCGCCCCGACGGCAAGGCGCAGGTGACGGTGGAATACCAGTACGGCAAGCCCGTTCGCGTGGACGCCGTGGTGGTTTCAGCCCAGCACGAACCCGAGTTGACGCACGCCGAGATTGAAGAGGCCATCAAGCGCGAGGTGATCTTGAAGGTCATCCCGCACCACCTGCTTGATGAGAACACCCGCTACTACATCAACCCGACCGGCAAGTTCGAGATTGGCGGGCCGAAGGGTGACGCGGGCCTCACCGGTCGCAAGATCATCGTGGACACCTACGGCGGAATTGCGCGGCACGGCGGCGGGGCCTTCTCCGGCAAAGACCCGACGAAGGTAGACCGCTCGGCTGCCTACGCCGCGCGCTACGTGGCTAAGAACATCGTAGCCGCCGGTATCGCGGACCGCTTTGAGATACAGCTTTCGTACGCTATAGGTGTGGCGCGGCCCATCTCCATCGCGGTGGAGACGTTCGGCACCGGGCGCATCAGCGACGAGCAGATTGTCGCGCTTATCGACAAGCACTTCGACCTACGGCCAGGCGCTATCATCCGCGACCTGAACCTGCGCCAGCCGATCTACAAGTCCACCGCCGCCTACGGGCACTTTGGCCGCCATGATATTACCGCGCCGTGGGAAGAAACCGACAAGGCCGACATCCTACGGACCGAGGCGGGGCTGGACCAGGCATCCCAGGATGACAAGGAAGGCCAGGCCAGGAACGACGGCAACGGCCACCATGCCCAGTCGGATAGCAAGGTCGCCTCAAGCACTCAACGCTAGACGGTGGAAGATATGAACGCACCCGCCGCCCTGGTCCGCGCCTTAGTGACCGGGGCGGGTGGATTCGTGGGCAAGCACCTGCTCGCGCACCTGCTCGACCAGACCGACTGGCACATCTTCCGTACAACCCGCTCCCAGGGGCGGGAGGCGGGAGATAGCGAGCGGGTGAGCACGTTGGCTTGCGACCTGCTTGACGCGGCGCAGGCCGAGCAGTTGGTGGAGCGGGTTGCGCCCGACTTCGTCTTTCACCTGGCGGCTCAAAGCAACGTGCAACAGGCCTTCAAAGACCCCGAGGGAACCTTCACCGGCAATGTGGTAGGCCAACTGAACCTGCTGACGGCCCTGCGAGTGGTGGTGCCCCATGCCCGAATACTGGTAGCCTGCTCGTCCGAGCAATACGGTCTGGTCAGGCCGGAAGACATCCCGATTGACGAGGATACCCCTTTCCGGCCTAACAACCCCTACGCGGTGAGCAAGATCGCGCAGGATGCGCTGGCCCTGCAACACTTCCTTAGCTGGGGCCAGCAGACCATTCGTGTGCGGGCCTTCAACCACATCGGGCCGGGCCAGAGCGAGAACTTTGTCGCCGCAGCCTTCGCTCGGCAGGTGGCACGAATAGAGGCGGGGTTGCAGGAGCCTGTGCTCGACGTGGGTAACCTGGAAGCGGAGCGGGACTTCACCGACGTACGCGATATGGTGCGTGCCTACCTGCTTGCGATTACAAGGGGCGAGCCTGGAGAGGTGTATAATATAGGCTCCGGCAAGGCGCACACGATACAATCGGTGCTTGATACATTCCTGTCCGGCAGCAAGGTGCCGGTTGAAGTGCGCCAGGACCCCGCCCGCATGCGCCCGTCCGACATCCCGGTGCTGGTGTGCGACGCTACCCGGTTCAATCAGCGCACCGGCTGGGCACCACAGATACCTTTGGAGCAGACCCTGCGGGACATACTAGATTATTGGAGGGAGAGAGTTAGAGCTGAAACGTGAAACGTGAAACGTGATGCGGCTTGAGGCAGGGGGTACGTGGGGCCGATTCAGTAGAAATTGCAGGACCACACTTCCCCTTGTCATCCTGAGCGAAGCGAAGGATCAGCCGCCCGTGTTTGGCCGTTCGTAGTAACGCGTCATTGTTCCTCCTGCCGCCATCGTCCTTGGCGTTGAGGACTCTAATCTACCCACCTGATCCTTCGCCGCGCTCAGGATGACAAGGGGAAGATGGTCTCGCAAAAGGAACAGGGTGGCACCCACGAACCCCAGTATGGCAAGCCGCATCACGTTTCACGTTTCACGTTTCAGAACCCACCCATGAAAGCAATCATCCTAGTAGGCGGCCAGGGCACCCGGCTGCGGCCTCTCACCAATAGCACGCCGAAGCCGTTGCTGCCGTTGCTGAACCGGCCCTTCCTGGACCACGTCCTGTTCCTGCTCAAGACGCACGGCATCACCGACATCATCCTGGCCGTAGGTTATCGCTCGGAGAGCTTCGAGCCTGCTTATGGGGACGGCTCGCACCTGGGGGTGAAACTTACCTACGTGAAGGAAGACAAGCCGCTCGATACCGGCTGGGCGATCAAGAACGTGGAGCAGCACCTCGACAGGGGCGAGACCTTCCTGGTCTTCAACGGCGACGTGCTCACCGACCTCGACCTGACCGATATGGTCAGCTTCCACCGTGAGAACGGTTCTCTCTGCACTATTTCGCTCACGCCGGTGGAGGACGTTAGCTCCTATGGCGTGGTGGAGGTGGACGAGGGAGGCCGCGTGCAACGCTTCCTGGAGAAGCCGAAGCCCGGCACCACCGGGTCGAAGTGGATCAACGGGGGCACCTACGTCATGGAGACCGACGTGCTGGATTATATCTCCGAGCCGCGCTTCCTGGACGAGATACCCGCCGGACGCCCCTACTCGGTCGAATATGGCCTGTTCCCCACGCTGTTGCAGGAGGGCAAGCCGCTGTACGGGTACCGTTCGGGGGCTTACTGGCTCGATATGGGCACGCCGGAGCGGTACTTGCAGGCGCAGAACGACCTGCTCATCGGCAGGCTCAAGTACTCGTTGGAACCCGAGGGAGAGAAGGTGCAGGACGGCGTGTGGGCGGGAGAAGGCACCTTCATCGACAAAGGTGCGCGTCTGACGGGGCCGGTGGTGCTGGGCAGGGGGTGCACGTTACGCGCCAACTCCGCCGTGACCGGGCCTGCGTCTCTAGGTGACGGCTGTCACGTGGGAGAAGAGGCGCAGGTCGAGAACGTCATAGCGTTTACCGAGGTCACTTTCGGCGCGGTGAGCAGGTCGTCCGATTCGCTTTTCGGACGCGGTGCCATGATTGGCGCGGAGTGCGACATCTCCGGGATGACGATAGTGGGCGACAACGCAACCGTAGGCGGTACCAACCGTCTATCAGGTGGGCGCGTGGAGATAGGGGCTGTGGTGCCCGCCCCTAGCGATGAGTGATTGCGTCTTCTGTGACATTATTGCGGGCGAACTGCCGTCGAGCCTGGTCTACGAGGACGCTCTAGTAGTTGCCTTCATGGACATCCAGCCTGTCAACACCGGGCACGTGCTGGTAATACCAAGGAAGCACTTTACCTACCTGTCAGAAATGGACGAGGAAACGGGCGCGCAACTGTTCAGGGTGGGGATGCGCGTGCAGGAGGCAATCAGGCGCTCGGACATACGTTGCGAGGGTATCAACCTTTTCCTGGCGGACGGAGAGGCAGCGGGCCAGGAGGTCTTTCACGTCCACCTGCACGTCTTCCCTCGCTTCGAGGGCGACGCCTTCAAGATTGACGCAGAGTGGGGCATATTCCCGCCCCGCCAGGAGCTGGATGAGGTAGCGGGGAAGATAAAGCGAACGATGGACGATAGACGTGTGGTTAGTGGTTAGTGGTTAGTGGTTAGCTATTATCCAACAATCCTAATCTTTGCGCGTCCTTTGCGTACTTTGCGCCTTTGCGTTTGCCCTCGTCCATCGTCTCGCCAATGGCTTATAATAGCGTGACTAAAGTTTGAAGGAGTAAGTTTTGAGAGTACTGGTAACGGGCATCACCGGGTTCGCGGGTAGTCACATGGCCGAGTTCCTGGCTGCCGAGCACGCCGACGTGCAGATTTTTGGTATTTATCGCCGCCGTAGCAGGCTGGAGCACATGCAAGACACGAGCCTGCAAGTGAACATGATAGAGCCGGGGGTGGCGAGCGTAGAAACGATAGAGCGGGCTTTCCAGCCTGGCAAGGTCAACCTGATAGATTGCGACCTGCTCGATCCCTTCAGCGCGCATAAGTTGATCGGGGCGGTGCGTCCCGACCGCATCTTCCACCTGGCGGCGCAGAGTCACGTGCCCACGTCGTGGAACTCCCCCTCAGCGACTCTACAGGACAACATCCTGGGCCAGTTGAACATATTCGAGGCGATCCGGGAAGCGGGGATAGACCCGCTGATCCAGATTGCCGGGTCTTCGGAAGAGTACGGGATGGTCTACCCCGACGAAGTGCCGATGAAGGAGAGCAACCCGTTACGGCCCCTGTCTCCATACGCGGTGAGCAAGGTCACGCAGGAGATGCTGGCCTACCAGTACCACCAGAGCTACGGCATCAAGAGTATCGTGTCAAGGGGCTTCAACCACAGTGGCCCCCGACGTGGCGAAAACTTTGTGGACTCCTCGTTCGCCAAACAGATAGCAGAGATCGAGAAGGGCAAGCGCGAGCCGGTAATCCACGTGGGCGACCTGACGAGCAAGCGCGATTTCACCGACGTGCGCGACATGGTGCGCGCCTACTGGTTGCTGCTTGAGAAGTGCAGGCCCGGTGACGTGTACAACATTGGCTCCGGCAACACCCGCACCATGCAGGAAGTGCTTGATATGCTCCTGGGCATGTCGAAGGTGGACGTGGAAGTGCGCGTGGACCCCACCCGCTTGCGCCCCTCGGACGTTATGATCCTATGGGCCGATGCGACCAAGTTCAAAGAGGCTACCGGCTGGGAGCCTACCATACCTTACGAGCAGACGCTACGGGATACGCTCGACTACTGGCGCGAGAGAGTGTAGCAGACCGCGCCCGCGCTGACGGAATCTAGTATAATAGGCCCATGACGAACACCGCGTCCGAGGGAGAGGGCGGAAAGAGTGCGTCGCCCCGGCTGTCGGGGATGAGGGAGTTGGAGGCACAGGTAAGGACCTGCCAGCTATGTCGCCTCGCCAAGACGCGCACCAACGCCGTGCCCGGCGAAGGCTACGTGCGCACCGACGTGATGTTCATCGGTGAAGGCCCCGGCTATCACGAGGACAAGCAGGGCCGCCCCTTCGTCGGGCAGGCGGGCAGCTTTCTCAATGAGCTACTGGCGCTCGCCGGGTTGCAGCGGGAACGAGTTTACATAACTAACGTAGTAAAGTGTCGCCCGCCGAACAACCGCGACCCCGAACTGGACGAGAAAATGGCCTGCGCGCCCTACCTGGAGCGGCAGATTGCCCTCATCAACCCTAAGGTGATAGTCACCCTGGGCAGGCATTCGATGTCGCGCTTCTTCCCCGGCGAGCGGATTAGCCAGATCCACGGCACGGCGCGAGTGGTAGACGGGCGGCTGTGCGTGGCGATGTACCACCCTGCGGCCGGGTTGCACCAGGCCAGCCTTGCCGACATCATCCGCGACGACTTCCGCAAGCTGCCTCTGTTCATGGAGGAGGCCGCCAACAGTCTGTCTACGCGCCCCATGATGGTTGAGCCGCAACGGCGCGTGGAAGCGGCGGAGGAAGCCAGGGCCGAGGTAATCCACGCACCCGCGACCGGCACCGTGATTGATGCCCCTGAAGCAACGGAAGTAGCCGCACCTGCTCCGGTAGCTAGCAACCCGGCCCCTCCCACGGTGCAGGAAGTCACGGCGGAGTATACCGCGCCGCAGAGCGCGCCTGTTGGAGAAGTGGAGGTCGCGCAGGCACCGCAGGCACCGGCGACCGCCCCTGAGGCAGCCAAAGCCAAGCCGTCGCCCAGGCGCAGCAAGAAGAAGTCGGGGCCTCAGTACAAGCAAATGTCATTCTTCGACCTGTAAAGTAGCGAGTCACCTATGTCCAATGTCGATGCGCAACCGAGCACCGCACCCGCCCAGGCACTCACGTCCTCAATATCAAACGAGTACAGGATGTCGCGCGAGGGCAGGCGGCAGGGGATTATCCTGCTGGTAGGCGTGCTCAGTCTTGAGGTGTTCGCGGTCTGGAGCCTGGTCACCATCCTGGACCGGGGCGTTGAGGGTGCCGAGTGGGTTTCGGCGCTTCTGATGCTCGGTATAGCGGTGATTGCGCCCCTGGTGGCCTGGACGTTGCTTGAAGAGATCAATAGCCGCTACCTCGTCACCGCCGAAGGGCTACGTTACACAAGCATTGGGGGCCTGTCCCTGCTCCTCCCGTGGGCGCAACTGGCTGGCTTCAAGACGGAGCAACGACGAGGGCGTATAGCACGCTTTTTCCTGGGGGAAGAAGACCCGCAGGAAACGGACGATAACACAACCACCCCGTCCATACCGCCGGACGGTACAAACAACGAAGAAGAGGAGAGTGAGGCCGAGCCGCAAGCTCTCGCCCTGCAAGTACGCGAAAGTTACAGGCCGCAAGTGGACAGCCAGATTGGCAACCCGCTGCTGCGGTTCCTGCACACTCAGGCGCACGCATATACGGTACCCATTCATGGTGGGGTCGAAAATAGGGACGAGCTAGTGTCGCAGATTGCCTCGCGCATAAGGAATAATGAATAGGCAAAGAGTAGAAAGCGCGTACCTGGACCCGCAGCCCACGACCGAGTTCGTGCGCATGATACCGATAGGTGGGCTGGGCGAAGTCGGTAAGAACATGGCCGTAGTCGAATACGGCGAGGACATTGTCATTATAGACGTGGGAATGGGCTTCCCTGAAGAAGAGATGCTCGGCATCGACCTACTGCTCCCGGACATCACGTACCTGGAGGGCAAAGAGCACCGCATCCGGGGTATAGTCATCACCCACGGGCACGAGGACCACATCGGAGGGCTGGCATATCTGCTGCCCCAGCTGAACGCCCCGGTCTACTCGCGGCCGCTCACGCTGGGCCTGATACGCAATAAGCTGCGAGAGCGCGGTCTGCTGGAAAGCACCGACCTGCGCGAGGTGCACGCGGGCGACGTTATCCAGCTTGGAGAGTTGCGGGTGGAGTTCATCCATACCTGCCACTCGATACCCGATGCCAGCATGATCGCCGTACATACGCCCATCGGCACAATAGTGCATACGGGCGACTTCAAGCTCGACCCGACCCCCGTGGACGGCTATCCGCCCGACTTCGCCACCCTGCAACGCCTGGGCGACGAGGGGGTGCTGGGGCTGTTCAGCGACTGCGTGCACGTCGAGACGCCGGGTTACACACCCTCGGAGCAGGCGGTGGGGCGCACGCTCGGCCCCATCATCGCCAACGCCTCTGGACGCGTGATAATCGCCACTTTCGCCTCGCTTATATCGCGCGTACAGCAGATTATGGACCTGGCTTACAAGCATGGCCGTAAGGTGGCGCTGTTGGGCCGCAGCCTGGAGAACAACGTGCAGGTGGCCGTAGAGCTTGGCTACTTGCAGATACCGGACAACCTGGTGATACCCGTGGGCGACACCGGCAAGCTGTACGACAACGAGGTGCTGGTGATTTGCACTGGGGCGCAGGGCGAGCCGACGTCGGCCCTGTCTCGCATCGCGAACGACGATAGCCGACACTGGAGCGTGAAGCCGGGTGACACCTACATCCTCTCGGCTTCTCCCATCCCCGGCAACGAGACGAGCGTGGGGCGGGTCATCAACAACCTGTTCGTGAAGGGCGCTGAGGTAATCTACAGCCACATCGCGCAGGTGCACGTGTCGGGACACGCCAGCCAGGAAGAGCACAAGCTGGTGCTGAACCTGTTGCGCCCTCAGTACGTGATACCCATCCACGGCGAGCGCCGCCACCTGGTTATGTATACCAAGATCGCGCAGTCGATGGGCGTGCCGCCGGAGAACACCTTCCTGGTGGACAACGGCTACGTGGTCGAGTTGAACCGCAACGAAGGCCGCATAGCGGGGCGGGTGCCTTCGGGCAACGTCTACGTGGACGGATTGAGCGTAGGTGGTATCGGCCAGGTGGTCATACGCGACCGGCAACTGCTTGCCCGCGACGGCGTGCTGCTGGTGGTGGTAACCATCGACCGGCAGACTGGTCAACTGGTGACTGCACCCGATATAGTCACGCGTGGCTTCGTATACGCCGCCGAGGCAGGCGCGCTGCTTGACGAGACCAAGGAGCGCGTCAGGAAAGCCCTGACTCACCCCGACGGCACCCATACCACCACGCCCGACTGGAACTTCCTCAACAAGAAGATCCGCGACACCGTCAGCCAGTACCTCTACGACCAGACCAAGCGCCGCCCAATGGTGCTGCCCGTGGTCGTGGAACTCTAAATCTCAATTACTAATTACTAATTACGAATTACTAATTACGAATTACAGGTGCATGCGCGTAATTCGTAATTAGTAATTCGTAATTCCCGAAGGGCAGGCTATGGCTACTATACGTAAGGCTGCTGAATTGATTGAAGCTTTCCCGGAGTACGCGAACTTCGCGGGCGGGGTACCGTTCGAGGAAGTTTGGGTGGCCGAGCAGCAGCTCGCGGTGACTTTCCCCGACTCGTACCGAGACTACCTCCAGAAGTACGGGGCAGGCTCGTTCGGGGGGCTGGTTATCTTCGGGCTGGGGGTACCGCCCAATAGCGAGCCAAACGTGGTATACGCCACCGAGCTGATGCGCAAGGCCGATGATTTCTTCCCCGGCGACCTGGTACCAATCATGGACACCGGAGAAGGCGACATTTTGTGTCTGGCTACCTCCCGGTTGAACGATGAGAACGAGTGCCCTGTGGTGCAGTGGATACCCGAAATGTCGTTCGAGGAGCAGATGTTCGAGGTGATAAACACCACCTTCGCGCACCTGTTGTTGCGCATTGCCAGGCAGGTGACGGGTACTCGGCCCGGCGAGTAGGCTGAAGTGTGCTGGTGTTGACACGACGCCCGTGGAATTTATTCCACGGCTACACATTTCAAAGTCCGGCTCCGCGGACTACGGCATCTGGTTAGGCCTTATTGCATGCTCTTAGATATTACAGTCTGCCGCAGCAGACTTCGCAAAATGTAGTCCTGGAATTTATTCCACGGGCGTCGTTTTCGTAAGTTGTTGCCCGGACAGCCATAAAGTTCCTTCTGTCCTGAGTAGGAGCCATCGCGGGAGATGTCAAAGCCTACGCGTGAAGCAACACGTCGTCCCGGTAGAAGGCGCGTACTGCTATGGCTTGGGGTGGCGCTCGGCATTGTGGTGGTCGCGGTAAGTCGCACCACACAACCGGTCCCTGCCCCGGCGCTGCCACGACCTACCACAGCCGCCATGCTCCCGCACACCTCGACACTGACTTCCAGAGTCGCCACTCCGACCACAACAGCACCCACGCCCGGGCCGACGCAGACTACGGCCTCTGCCGAAGCTGAATCCTCCGTTGCCGCAACTGTGCATCCTGCTATGGATGCCGCACCGACCAGTAAGGTAGCGCCCGCCGAACCACCCTCCTCTACGCCAACTCCGCTTCCTGAGAACACCCCCACACCTGGGCTTGATGCTGCCAGTCTCGTCACCGTCATTGATGGCGACACTATAGAGGTGCTTCTGCAAGGGCAGCCTGCGCGCGTCAGGCTGATCGGAATGGATGCGGCTGAGACAAATGCAGGCGCTGTGTGTTACGGGGTCGAAGCCAAAGAGAAGGTCGAGGAACTGTTGGCTCAGGTCGGTGGGCGGCTGATGCTTGAAAGGGACGTGTCAGAAACCGACAGGTTCGACCGCCTGCTGCGTTACGTCTGGTACGAAACGGCCAGCGGTCCAGCGATGCTCAACCTGGAAT
>JALZHG010000273.1 GCA_030914045.1 Chloroflexota bacterium
GATTCTGGCGAACTTGAGCATCACAGAGACAATCACCCCTTCGCTGCGCTCCCTGATTATGGGCTCTAGCGTCTCCTCGAACATACTGTGCATCTCCGCCGGCACACCGGGCAAAGTGGCGAAGAGTACGTTGTCAAGTTCGAGGAGCGTACCCATAGCCGTGCCTAAGGGATTGGGAATGAGCCTTGATCCTTGGGGGAAGAGGGCCTGTTTGTATGCCGAAGGAGGCGGCCTGCGGCCGGTGAAGCGGTCGAACATCTCATCTATATGACGCCTCGCCGCAGGGTGCTCGACCATGTCTCGGCCCGTCACTTGCCCCAAAGCCTCGTTGGTAGGGTCATCAGAGGTCGGCCCCAAGCCGCCGGTAGAGATCACGAGGTCTGCTCGGGTTGAGGCCTCCGAAAGGGCAGCTACGAGGCGTCTTCTGTTGTCCCCGACTGTGGTATGGCGGTAGACTGCGACACCCAAAGCCGCGAGCCGCCGGCTAAGCCAAGCCGTGTTCGTGTCTACGAGGCTACCAAGGAGTATTTCGGTCCCAATGGCCACGATCTCGGCGTTCACCAAGTGCCGATCCTTCATGCGATCTCACCCACCTGTGCTAATCTGCACGGCGTACAAGAAGTCCACGCTGATGCGCGAGCGCCTCTTCATGGCCGCTCCCTACGGGAGGGACTCCCCTTCCCCTTCGCGAGGCATATGACACCATCCAAGATATCGCCACTCCATTCATACCCTTCCTCGACACCGTTTGACACCACTCTGACACCACCGGGAGCGCAATACGGTGCAACACAGGGCAAGGCAGAGCAAAGAAACCCTCTTAGATGTGCGGGATTTGCAAGCCTGTGCAAGCCCCTGCAACACGTGAATTATCACTCGTAATGAGCAGATCAGCGGTTCGAGTCCGCTCGTCGGCTCTTTGTTTTTCCTGCAAATGGCGTAAAAAAGAAGGGTCCCTGAAGTGCGTGTCGGCGGCTTTGTCAGCAGTACGTCAGCAGTAGACTCTATCCCAACCGATCCAGCACTACGAGTGTATGTAGTCCCCGGATCCTATTCGGGGTAGCGCCTCGCCGCTATTCATCTTACTGCCTCCAAGGGGCGTTTTCGGAGCTTCGCCCGTAGGGTGTTATCGGAAGTTGGGCGGTTCTGAGGATAAGTAGAAGGCCGAGGCCGTCCTACGCCTCGGCCTTCGGGGTCCACTCTTGTGTGCCCTTACGCCGCCTGCATGGACTTCTGCACCAGCTTGGGGGTGCTCTGCTCTATCATCTGCGCCGTGTGCTCCTCCTGCTGGAGGTTCTGCTCTAGCAAGCTCACGACCTCATCGCCCAGCTCCATCTGCACCGCGCCGGCTATCAGGGCACGGTAGCAAGCAATCTCGAAATGTTCGACCTTGGCCTGCGCGTCGGCTATGAGGGTGTCGCGAATGGCCTCCGCCTGGGCCTCCTGGAAGCTCCTCTGGGCATCGGAGATCAACCCTCGGGCCGCCTCAGACGTCTCGTCGTGCACCTCTTGGCCCATTTGGCTAAATACCTGCTCGAGGTTTTCAACCTGCTGCACGCTCTCGTCTATGTGGGTGCGCAGCAGACCCTTTAGCTCCTCGTCGGACCCCTGATCGAGCATCTGTCGCTGGGCCTGGAGGAACTGGTTTTCTGCGCCGTAGAGCACGCTCAAGGCGTGAACGAACTTCTCTTGGGCATTGGTTATCGGCATGTGTACGGAAACCTCCTTGGGTCTGTGGCTGTAGCTCTAAGGGGGTACCCGCCGGAAGTAGACCGCAAACCGCAAAGACGGGCTCACGCCAAACGCACGAAGAGGAGGAGCCGGGCTCCTATAGAAGGAGACGCAGCCTTTATCCGCCGAAGCTCGTAGAAGAGGTTCTTAGAAGTTCACCGTAGACTGGCAGCCAGGGTTTCGTCGCCTCACCAAGGCCCTCCCGAGAGACGCCGCCCGGCGGCAGCCCCTCAGCCCTGGTCCCAGTAGGCGACCTCGCCGCTTTCTAGTTGGCGGACGAAGCTGATGTCGCCGTCCTTTGAGACGACGACCGCCAAGACGTCCGGAAGCTCCTTGCACAGGCGGTAGGCGGAGCGGTGGCGGGTGCCCACGCTTTCCGTGGATTCCTCCTCGAAGTTATCCCCTTGGACGTCCTGCGCCCTTAGGACGGTCCCCACGTCGGCGAGCTTGCCGGAGATCTCGCCACCGAAACCCAGCAGCTCGTAGCGCTTGTTCATCACCAGCGCCCCGTCGGTGGTGGCCAGGGCGGCGACGAGATGCGCCACTTCCATTATCGCCTCCTCGAGCGCCTCGACTTCCTTGTCGTTACTCTCCTGGTACTCCCTCCAGCCGACTGCACTTGGGTCCGAAACCTCGTCTACGGAGGTGTCGTCGGTAGAGCCATGCGCCTGGGCCAAGCGGTTCATGGTCCTCACTATGAGGGTGCGAAAGCGCCTTCTCGGCTCGCCCTCCGAAAATCTGTACTTGAGAGCGACGAAGCGGTTATCCGCATAGAAGTCCTCGGTGCGTTCCGGGGGCACGAAGACCACCGTCCCGCCGCGCCCGAAGTTTTGCACCGTCGAGATCAACCGCTTGAACATCTGTTGGCTGATCTTGCGCGCGAGATCAGGGTCGAGGGACGCCCACCGTTCACCGTCGCGGTCGTATGCGCGGTCGCGGGCCGCCATGTGCAGTTCCATAAGCTCGGCCCTGACCGTCGCGAAGCCGGCAGGCAGCCACTCGGACTCGAAGACGTCCATCGAAGCGTCCGCAAGGGCGCCGTTCTCAAGCCTTCCGACGACTTCGGAACCCTTGCGGACCTCCAGACGACCGGGGCCGGTCACATGAACGATCGGCAGGGGCGGCAACTGCGGGGCGGTCACCCGCCCTCCCCGCCGGTCGCGCAGCCAGCGAGGGCCGGAGTGCACAAGGCCCCAGATGCGCAGCCCCCGCTCGCCGTCGTATCTGGCCCCCACGACCGAGCGTGGGTAGTCGGTGGCAGAGGAGAGCCTACGGAGTTCCTGGGCATCGAAAGGCCGAGGGTCCGGGAACTCGAGGCGGTGCAAGCCGTCCGGGGGACCTCCCTCGGCCGGAAAGACCTCGGGTCCACACAGCGCGAGCCGGAACGTGACGGGATGCTCCTCCTCGCGCAGGAGGCTGGCCTGGTAGCACGCCGAGAGCGCCTCTTCGAGCATTGAAGCGTCGGGCAGGGGGTGGACAGGGTCGCGGTCGGGAGGGACTGTGGCGCCGGAGCGGTTTTCCCACCTCTCGGCCACGAAGGCGGCAAGATCCCCTGGATAGGCATGCTGCGTGTTCCTCACCGACCGCACCCCACGGGGCGTTGACTCGTCCGCCATTTCTGATCTCCTCTGGCTGCTTTCTCTGAAGGGTGAATCCAAATAAAGCCCACCCCGCGCTCTTGCGCGCAGGCGGCTTACGACGGTCCCGGTAGACCCACCCTAATATACCGCAATCCGCCTTCAGTGAGAGACACCTGGCACGACGACGGCCCAGGGAGCGGCGTCCAGCGTAAGGTTACCAGCCAGAGGCCCTCGCTACTCAAGGACGAGGGCATTCCCCCCTGCCCAAGAGGACCGCGGCCTCACGTCGGGGCCTGGCCCGTGGGGACGAGCGTCCGCCGGTGCGGTCTCCGCTTAATCGACGACGGGAGCCCGAACGCCACCACCGAGGGTAAGCTCTGGGCCGATGGGGAGGGCTTCAGCGGCCGGCGATGATGCTGCCCATAGGAAGACTGCACGCCGAGCTCAGGAATCCATTTTTCGCAAGGATTTTAAGCTTTTGCGTTGACAATAGAAGAATAGGCGGTATATTCATGGTCCTCCTTCGAGACGCTTCGAGCGGAGGCGCAAATTTCCCGCAAAAGCGCGACTTTTTCAGGGACTTGCGGCTTGAAATATCGGGGGGCTTAGCTATAATAAGCGAGCTTCTAAGGGTAAGGAATCAACCAAGTTGAGCTGGGTACGTCGAAGGGTCTAGTGAGAGACCGTGGTGCCCTGACCGGCGAAGAAGATTCCGACCTTGCTCCGCCGAGAGGCAGGGGCTTGATCTTTGAAAACTGCATAGCGCGATCCAATACCATTAAGATAGTAAGGGCGTATGGTGGATGCCTTGGCACCGGAAGCCGATGAAGGACGTGGCA
>JALZHG010000085.1 GCA_030914045.1 Chloroflexota bacterium
GCACAACAGCAAGAGGGAGGTTGGTTCGCGAACCAACCTCCCTCTTGCTGTTGTGCACCTCTAAAGTTGCCCTACTTTGTCTGCAAATGCTTCCGTAGGTGATCTACAAAGATTGGCGTATGGCGCTCTAGAATAGCTAGTAGCTCCCCAACGGTCATGGCAGGTTTCCTCAAGTCTGCGGCTTGTTCCATGACAATGCGCGTCATGTTATCTGGTGCCTGATCGAACAAGTAGCTCAAGAACTCATCAGCCGACTGAGCCTCTATATCGTATTGGCCTAGTGCTTCCTCGGGAAAGTCGCGCAGGTTGTCCGTCACAATAACCTGCGATCCCGATGCTATGGCAGCCGCCAGGACATGCCGGTCCTTGGGATCATTTGAGGTCGCGATGGTTGCTGACCATAGCCTCAGGAAAGACAGTTTTCAGGGTTGCAACAAGGTGACTGGCTTGTGCCTCGGAAGTACGGCCACTGAGGACGAGATTGCTTGCCACTTCCTCAAGTATATCCTCAGTCCAGTAGGCGCGGTATATACCCGCTGCTGTTGCTCGTAGGAGAGTATCACGAATGGGCGCGGAAAAGAGAATACATGCATCGAGTACCGCACCAAACAAGGCCACTTAGCTACTTACCTCCAGCCGCCTGAATCCCCGCAAAATCACTGACGTAGAGGACCTGAACCAACCGGTTGGTTTAATCAGTCATTATACAGACCTAGTTCCTGGCTCAGCTGCGTCAGACTCGCCAGGTCCTTCCGCCGCCCCGCATCCCTGCGTTCTTTATAGGCCATCAAATCATCGAACAATATCCGCCGGTGGGTCCCCGTTCGAACAAAGGGTATCTCACCCTGTTCGAGCAGCTTAATCAAGTAGGGGCGCGACACGCCAAGCAGGTTAGCTGCCTGTTGGGTCGTTAGCTCTTTGCTGCACGACACTAGGGTAACGACCTGCCCATGAGCAAGCTCAGCTACGGCCTGGCGCAACAACTGAAATAATGATGCAGGAAGTAATAAGTCCTCGCCATGTGGCCCAACTAACCTGGTAGCATTGGGCTGCGCGACCATTCCTAATAGTTTGCTAATCTCATGCAGTTCCCGGCGCTCGTTCTCACTTGCCGTGACAGGAACATGATTAAGTAAGTCAGCCATTGATCTCTCCTTCGCTTGATCGAATAATATCAGGTATTCGAATCAAACGCAATAGTCGAAACAAGTGAAACAGCCTCGTATATCGCTGTTGCTCGACATTGCGGCAAAGGATAACACAACAGCAAAAGGTGGTCGGGAACCCTCGACCACCTTTTGCTGTTGTGTTATTCTGTTTCCCAACTAGGAGGGAATGAACTACTGCTACTGTCCTTCCGGGGCCTTGATGTCGAACGTTTCGTTGAACCGGCTCCACTCGAACGTCCCCGCGACCTCTGCGCTGCCCGTCTTGCCGTCTACCCGCATCCGGTGGACGTATGGCGTGTCGCCTGTTGAGACCCAAAACGTGACGGTGCCCTCCTGCCCGGTCTCACCCCCGGTGCCGGTCAGGGCGTTCAACTCCACGGCGCTACCAACGATAACCTTGGTGCTGACACCGTCTAGCGTCTGCACGCCGGGCGAGCCATCCCTGAGCGCATCCCTAGCCTTATCTATGTCCTCAAGCTTGAACCTCTCCCATATGCCGAGAACGCCCTCCAGGTCGAGGTTGTTGGAAGCGGCTTTAATATATGAGCCCCCAGCCTCGCTGAAGTAGGCATCCCGCCCTATAACGATTACGTTCGACGTATGAACTGTGCCCGTAATAACCAGCATAGCTCTATTGTTGGCAACGTCTACATCCCCCGACATTTCCGTGTGCTGAGCCGGGGTACCAACAAGGGCCCAAAAATGGTAGCTCCTCAGCGCCTTCATGCGCTCAACGGCGTTCCTGAGTAAGACGCCGTTTTCGTTCGGCGGGTTGTTCGGAGCAGGCCCACTGCCCAGGCACCCTTGTAACAGCGGTAGCAAAGCAACCGACATAAAGACCAAAAAGAGGCGTAACTTGCTCAAGTTCCCCAAATCAATCGCCTTTCCTTTGCAGAATAAGAAGCACCCGGCAAAGCCGCGTAGAGGGCCAGGTACCGCGACATTATAACATGCCCTGCCCCTCGGATATGCCGACAGACCATACGACAGAGTTGTAACGGGGTCATGATGGTCCCGCTACGCCGTGGAACCCTTCTTTACATTCGTGGTTGAAGTGTCGGCCTCGGCCTGGTTGCGGCGCAACAGTGAGTAACCGAACCAGAGGCCGTAGAAGAAGGCCAGCGTGATAAGGCTTGCGGCCCAGGCCACGGTAGACGAGCCGGTGACTTTCCACACGACCACGAACAGGTCGCCCACGATGCCGAGCGCCAGGAAAGCCATAGCCCCCAGCACCATTCGAGTCGCGTAGGTGTGTAGGCGCTCGGTGTTCTCGCCCTGCTCGGCCAGCCTGTGGAACGCGGCGGGGGCGATGAGCAGCATGGTGCTTACCGCAATCGCGCCCAGGCTCGCCAGGTGGAGGTACTTCAATTCGGCGGGTAGCCTGTCGAACGCCGCCGTCAGCATCGTCAGGAACTGGAAGCCGAGCAAAGCCTGCGCGCCCGGAAGCACCACGCGAGCCTCGGTTATAGCGAACTCTATCTTGTCCTTCAATTCGGCTTTCTGCGCCTCTTTATCGTTCTCCACGCGCCTCATCACCTCCTCGTGACGCCTGTGCGACTCCGCGCTCTTCTGCACCCAGGCCAACCCGTACCAGAGCAGGATGGCGAAAATAAAGGCAACAATGCCGCCCGCTATCCCCGCGGTAGACCCGGCCACCTGCTCCACGGCGACGAATACGTCCAGCCCCAGCCCGGCAGCGAACGGCAGCAGCGCAACCCCCAACGCCCAGGTGACGTGCCGCAGGGAGGCGGGGCTGTTGTTGCCGCGCCCCACAAGCTGGTGGAACGGCGCGGGAGACATGCTGAACGCAAGCGCCACCAGGAACAGCCCCAGCGCGACCAGCTTGATGTGCTGCGACAATTGGGGCAGCCTCTCGAAACCCTCGGCAAAGACCGAGTTGAACCCGAAGCCGATCAGCACCTGCATGCCCAGCACCAGCATGCGCGATTCGTCCAGCGATATCTTAAGTTTGCCCTTCATTTCGTCTTTAAGATCGGACATAGACCTGCCTGTGTACGTAACTTAGTGGGGTGCGCTCCGCATCGTGGCGGCAAAGGCCGCCAGCCAAATGACGATGAGGCAGAAATTGTGCCATGTAGCAGTTGTAGCTCTCCCTGTTTTCCCCAACTGCTTTTCCTGATATACTCTGCCTATGTGGGAAGCGAGTCCGGGCGTAAGCAGCGGAACAGACAGTCGCGAGGAGGAGCGGCAGCTAAACGCGGCCCGCGAGGGCGACCTCTCCGCCTTCAACTGGCTAGTGCTGCGCTACCAGACGCGCGTCTACAACCTCTGCCTGCGCATGCTCTCCGACCCCGAAGCCGCGGCGGACGCCACGCAGGAAGCCTTCATCTCAGCGTACAAGGCTATCGGACGCTTCAAGGGCGAGCAGTTCCGCACCTGGCTCTTCAGGATCGCCACCAACGCCTGCCTCGATATGCTGCGCAGCCGCAAGCGCAGGCCCACCCAGTCGCTCTACGGCCACGCCCACGACTCCGAAGAAGAGGCCGAGGTCCTGCCCATAGCCGACCTCGACCCCACGATTGACCCGGAGTCCTCTGCCCTCCGTGCCGAAGTGGCGGCAGCCATCCAGGACGGCCTCGACTCCCTTCCCGACGACCAACGAATAGCCCTGGTACTGGTGGACGTGCAGGGCCTCAGCTACGAGGAAGCCGCCACCGTCACGGGCGCGAACCTGGGCACCATCAAGTCGCGCATCAACCGCGGCCGCGCAAGGCTGAGGGACTACCTGCGCGAAAGTGGGGTCTTGCGTGACGAGTAACACGTAACTCGTAACTCGTAATGAGTGAGAGTAGCTTCAAAGGGCGATTACTTACGTGTTACGCGTTACGTGTCAACTAGCGGAACAATATCGGCAGAGGCACCGTTTAACATATGTAAAGCAGACTACGGACTTCACACAGAACGGATATGATAGATGGGTATGGATAGCCAGAACAACAGCATAAGAGGCGAGCACGTAATCGACCTGGTTTCGAGCTACCTGGACAACGCGCTTGAGGCGGGCGAGCACGAGCGGGTGCGCGCGCACATCGCCACGTGCGAAGTGTGCGGGGCCGAGCTAAGGGAGTTGCAGGCCACGCAACAGATGCTGCGCGCCATGCCTGTGCAGGTGCCTCCCCGCGTCTTCACGCTCACGGAGGAGATGGTCGGGGCAAAGCCGAGGGCTGAAGCCTCGCCATCGCTACTATCGCGGCTGTTTGGCAGGGCACTAGCGCCGAGGCTGGCGACGGGGTCCGTACTGGCCTTCACGCTGCTGCTGATCATGCTCGTGAGCGACCTGCGTATACTCAATCAGGGTTCGTCGGCGGGTAACGTAACAAGGAGTTATGAATCGGCCTCGGGGGAGCAGAGCCTCAGGCACGCGCAGGGCAATTTGGCCGCGCCCACGACCACAACGGCAGCCGAAATGCCGTCCATGTTCGCCCCCCCGGCTGCCTCCGTGACATCTGGCGAGGGCGGCGAAGCTGCGGGCACCACTCCCGGCGAAGATGACCAGGGTAACAGAGTACCGCCGGAGGCGACCCCAGTAGCGGAGGCGAACATGGCTACCGCCACAACCGGCATGTCCAGCGGGGACGAGCCCGTACAGGAGCAGGCAGCAAATGCCCCCACCGCGCAGGCTGCCGCGGGCGACCCGGCCAACGAGGTCCAAGCTGAGGGCACTGCCCTGGCGTATTACGACCGCCAGGCACCCCCCACGGGAGATGAGAGCGAGGGAGAACAGGCAGCCATCGCGCAGTCTCCCACCCCCGGTGGCACGTTTATGCCGGTGACCCTCCTCATCGAGCTAGGGCTAGCCGTACTCGGAGTAGGACTGGCGGTAGGGGCTTTGCTGGCAAGGCGCAAGAGCACATAGCGAACATATAGGTTACTTAGTTGCTGGGGCACTCCGCGGAGTGCCCTTTTCAATTCCTCACACCACAGCGTTCCAGCATACAGAACCATGCTTCTCCCTGTCATCCTGAACGCTGTGAAGGATCAGCCGCCCGTGTTTGACTCTTCCTGCTGAGGGGCCAATGCTCCACTTACCAATGACATCCACAGCGTTGTAGACTCTCGCCTACCCACCTGATCCTTCGCTACGCTCAGGATGACAGGGGGTGCTTGGTTCTCAGTGTTGAAGCACAGCAGCGACCCACCGTGGCGCGTTGCATTGTGCCCCCTACAGCAACGAATTCCCTGATCTACCTGGCGTGGTCCTCCGCATACGCCGGGATGCGTTTAGAATGCCTGCTGTGCAATCCTTGCCATCTGTATGGGCGCTCTGTTAAACTGGCAGTTGTTGCTGGGATACAGCGCGCGAAAGGATGCTTGCTTGAACGCACTGGGAAACCTGCGGGGTAAATTGATACTGGGCCTCGTGCTCGGCCTCGTGGTGGTCGCCGCGCTCTCCATCTACGCCGACTTCAGCAAGATGCTGGTCGTGCTACGCGACTTCAACTGGTGGCTCCTGGTGCCCATCCTCGGCTTCACCCTGTTCAACTACGGCCTGCGCTTCTACAAGTGGGACGTGTACATCCGGCTCGTGGGCGCTACCGGCGTCTCCAAGAAAGACTCCTTGCTCATCTTCCTCAGCGGCTTCGCGATGGCGATGACCCCCGGCAAGGTGGGCGAATTGCTCAAGTCGTACCTGCTCAAACAGATACGCGGCACGCCCATCGCAGTGTCGGCCCCCGTCGTAATGGCCGAGCGCGTCACCGACGGGCTGGCGATGATGGTACTCGCCGCCGCCGGGCTGGTGCTGTTCGACTACGGCCGCATCCTCCTGATTGGCATCGGCATCGCGGCAGTGGTCTTCCTGGTCGTCTTCACCAACCGCGCGGTAGCCGACCGCCTGCTGCTCTGGGGCGAGAGGCTGCCCCTGGTATCCAAGACGGTGCACCACCTGCGCGTCTTCTATGATAGCTCCTACGAACTGTTCCGCCTGCCCAACCTGCTTTTCGGCCTGGTTATCGGCGTGGTGTCCTGGTCGGGCGAGGTGCTGGCCTTCGTGCTGGTGATGATGGGGTTGGGAGTGCCCTTCTCGTGGCTGCTGGTCATTATCTGCTCCTTCATCCTGGCGGCCTCCACCCTCATTGGCTCGGTGACGCTCCTCCCCGGCGGGCTCGGCACGGCGGACGCCAGCATCGCGGGCATGCTGATATTCCTCTTCCCCGCCTATTTGCAGGTGCCCATGCCCCAGGACACCGCCGTAGCCGCCACGCTGCTAATCCGCTTCGCTACCCTCTGGTTCGGCGTCGGTATCGGCCTCATCGGCCTCAGTATGATGCAGCGCCGCCTCGGCAGGCTAGACCTCAGCCGGGTCGAAGAAGAGCGCGGCATGGCCCTGGCCGAGCGGTAGGAAGGCTATGCTTTTCCAGGACTCAGTGGATATGACGCCTGACGCTACCCGCCGGGTGCTTACCCTGGCGGAACTTGTCGCTCTGCGACAAACATGGCAGGCGGAAGGCAAGCGGCTGGTGCTTACCAACGGCACCTTCGACCTGTTGCACATCGGCCACGTCCGATACTTGCAGGCCGCGCGAGAGCTAGGCGACGTGCTGGTAGTCGGCATCAACTCCGACGAGTCGGTGCGTGGCTACAAGGGACCGGGCCGCCCCGTGGTGCCCCAGGACGAGCGCGCCGAGATAGTCGCCGCTCTCCGTTGCGTGGACTACACTACCATCTTCGATGAGCCGACCGCCACCCACCTCGTTGAAGCCCTCCACCCCGACATCTACGCCAAGGGCGGCGACTACGCACCCGGCAGCAAACCCCTCCCCGAAGCGCCTGCGGTCGAACGGTACGGCGGCGAAGTGCGCATCATCCCCTTCGTAGAGGGACACAGCGCGAGCGAGCTAATCAGGAGGGTGGGAGGCTGAAGCGTGAAACGAGAAACGTGACGCGGTTAGCTACTCTTGGTGCGTGAATGTTGTATGGTTTGTACTACAGAACCCTGTTCCCCCTGTCATCCTGAGCGTAGCGAAGGATCAGCAGCCCGTGTTTGACTCTTGATGTATGGGCAACAATGTTCGTCTTGCCACCATCATCCTGTACGTTGTCGACTCTAGCATGCCACCTGATCCTTCGCTGCGCTCAGGATGACAGGGGAAACTGGATTCCGCAAAACCCGCATTCTGGCATTCACGCACCCCATTGAGCAAACCGCATCACGTTTCTCGTTTCTCGTTTCAGAACTATGCTTCCTAAAGCCGACACAACTCTACAGGACTCGAGGCCGACGCGGCGGAGCTTATGCTCATGACCGAAGGTGAGTCGGCGGCGCGCGAGCAGGAACGCAGGGCTTCGGCCAGCGGGCGCATAGCAGGGGCCGCCCTCATCCTCATGGCCGGGACGATCTTGAGCCGCGTGCTGGGCGTGGGGCGGGAGAGCGCCATCGCCTTCCTCTTCGGCGCGGGGGCCGACGTGGATGCCTTCACAATCGCCAACCACGTCGCCACGATTGTGTTCGACCTGCTCATATCGGGGACGGTGAGCGCGGCCCTGGTGCCGGTGTTCAGCGAGTACGCGGGCAAGGAGGAGAAGCGGGAAGAGTTCGGCAAGATAGTGGGCACGGTGCTCACCATCTCGACCGTCTTCCTGGTCCTGGCCGTGGCCGTGCTGGAAGTGTTCGCGGTGCCACTGGTGGGCTTTATGTCGCAGGGGGCCGACCCCCGCACTCAGTCGCTGGCCCTCAACATGACCCAGGTAGTGCTGCCCGGTGTGATATTTATGGGGCTGTCGGGCGTGGTCATGGCGGTGCACTACTCGCTCAACCGCTTCATCTGGCCCGCGTTCACCTCGGCCCTGTTCAACGCGGCGATTATCTTCTGCGCCTTTTCGCTGTTCAACATGGGCGTGTCGGGCCTGGCGATTGGCCTGGTGATAGGCTCGTTAGCCATGCTAGCCCTCCAGGTGCCCGGCCTGCGCGACCTCCCAATCCGCCCCTCCTTCGACCTCAGTCACCCCGCCGTACGCAAGATATTCAAGCTGTACGCCCCCGTCGGCGTGAGCATGGTAGTGAGCGCCACCGCCCTGGTGATAGACCGCAATCTGGCCTCGCAGGTCGGTGAGGGGGCTATCAGCGCCATGCGCTACGCTACCACGCTGGTGCAATTGGCGCTAGGCATAGTGGCGGCGGGCATCTCGCTGGCCTCCCTCCCCTCCTTATCGCAGCACTTCAGCAACGGTGACAGCATGGCTTACAGGCGCACGCTAGCGGCCGGGCTGCGGATGGTGACTCTGCTGGTGCTCCCCGCCGCCGCCGGGCTGCTGGCCCTGTCCACGCCCCTGGTGAGCCTCATCTTCCGGCACGGCCAATTCACCGCCGAGGACCAGGCGCTGGTGGTGCTGGCGTTGCTGTTCTACATACCGGGCCTGCCGTTCAGCGCCATAGACCAGGTGCTCATCATGGCCTTCTACGCCCGCAAGAACACCCTCACCCCCGTCATCATAGGTATAGCAGCAGCGGGGGTCTACCTGGCGGTGGCCTTCAGCACGGTAGATACGATGGGCATGACGGGCCTGGTGCTGGCGAACTCAGCCCAGCTTACCTTCCACGCCATAGTCACGGGCGTGCTACTCTGGAGGGCCTTGCGCTCGGAAGGCGGTCTAGGCGGCCAGGGGCTTGTCCAGGTGACAGTGAGAGCGTTCGGCGCGTCGGCTGTAATGGCTGTGGTAAGCTGGGGTGTATGGTGGGGCATAGACAGGCTGTTGCACCCAACGCCCCCCGGCCCCGACTACGCGCCCTCCCTGCCGGAGGAGATTGTCACCCTGGGCGTACCGGCTGCCGTGGGCGGGGCCGTCTACATCGCGCTGATCTGGCTGATGCGCATGCCCGAAGCCCAGATGATAGCAGGCCGAATCAGGTCGAGACTCAAGAGGGGATGAGCGTATGCCGGAGCATTTGACTAATCTTTACCTCGTACGGCATGGCGAAAGCATACTTGCGCACAGCTACCATATCCGCGATATTATGGCGGAGGACCGTCTGACCCCGGAGGGCGTAAGGCAGGCCGAGAGGCTGCGCGACCGTCTGGCTGCCACGGGAGAGATACAGGCTGACGTGCTACTAGCCAGCACCTTCCCCAGGGCCAGGCAGACGGCGGAGATAATCTCTCCCGCCCTCGGGCTGCCAGTGGTGCCGGACGGCGACCTCCAGGAGATGCGCCCCGGCGACAACGGCGGCATGTATTGGGACGAGTACATGGAGCAGCACGGCAGAATGGACCCGGTGCGAGCGCCGTTCCGGGCGATCACCCCAACCGGGGAGAACTGGGGCCAGTTCATGCTACGGGTAGCCACCACGCTACACCGCATCGCACACGAGCACGAGGGCAAGACGGTGGTGCTGGTCTGCCACGGCGGCGTGGTGGACGGCTCGCTGATCGGCCTGCTCGGTCTCGGCACGTTCTACCGTCCCCCCTTCACCCTCGACACGGACAACACCGCCATAACACACTGGCAACACTTCGAGCGGGACGGCGCGCCCCGCTGGCAACTAGTCAAGTACAACGACGCCCTGCACCTGCATTACAATATCACTACAACCACCTAACACAAGCCGCATCACGTTTCACGTTTCAGAGAGGTCCACATGCCCATATCCGGCACACTGCTCAACGTGCTCACCGTCCTCGTGGGCGGGACGCTGGGCCTGCTCCTGGGCGGGAGGCTGCCTGAACGCTTCCAGGGCATCATCTTCAACGGTCTGGGTCTCGCTACCCTGCTCATAGGCATGCAAAACGCCCTCACCACGGGCAACATCCTGGTGCTGCTGGGCGGCATACTCATAGGCGGACTCATAGGCGAGTGGCTGCGCCTGGACTACCACCTGGACAACCTGGGCACCTACCTGCAAAAGCGGCTGGCGGGCAACAGCGACCGCAAAGGCTCGGCCACCTTCAGCGAGGCGTTCGTCACCAGCAGCCTCATCTTCTGCGTGGGGCCGCTCACCATACTCGGCTCGATACAGAATGGCATCAGCGGCGACATCACCTTCCTGGCGATCAAGTCGATGCTGGACGGCTTCGCGGCCTTCGCGTTCGCGGCGAGCCTGGGCTGGGGCGTGCTGGTGTCGTCGGTGACGGTGCTGGTATACCAGGGTGCCCTCAGCCTCATCGCTTGGCTCGCCATGAGTGGCGTACCGAGCCGCGACAACCCCTACATCATCGAAATGACCGCCGCCGGGGGCCTCATCATCCTGGGCGTGGGCTTGCGCCTGCTCAACATCAAAGAGCTAAAGCTAGCCAACTACCTGCCCGCCCTCGCCGTAGCTCCCGCTATAGTCTGGGTGCTGGAACATTGGCCGGGGTAAGCGCGTAATGAATGTATGTAGATGACGATGGACGATGGTAACTCGTAACTCGTAATGCGCAACCTGTAAATTCGAAATTCGCAATTCCAAATTCCAAATCCCGAAGGTGTTCTATGTTCTCAAGAGAGCTACTAATTCCCGTTGCCGCCCTGCTGGTGTTCGTGGTGGCCGTGGTAGGGCTGTTGTTTGGCGAGCGGCTGGGGTGGATGGACATGCTGGGGCGGATACCGCCGCTGGTGATTCTCGCGCTGGTCGGGGGGGCTTTGCTGGTGGGCTGGAGGATGAGGCCGGGCCGCAGCATAGGGAACCTGGGTCGCAACATCTGGATGGCCCTCTTCATCTTCTCCGTCCTTGTGCTCCTCTGGCAGGCCATCTCCTATTTCCAGGCGCGATAACGGCCGGCTGGTCCTTGCCCGTAGGGGCCACCCGGTACGCCCCGGAGGGACCGCCAAGCGCGCGACTGGGGACGGGGAGCGCTCCAACAGGGACCAACGCATCTTATCCACGCGCCCCACATCCTCTATAATCTGACCGTAAGCAACACCCTACAAGCGGCATGTCTCGCAGTAAACAGTATAGTGCGAGATTGAGAGGCGTGTGCGGGGCCGTCCACTACCACTCTCACCCTGGGCGTACCGGCGCGCTTACACCAGCACCTGCAAGACAAGGGCACCGTCACCACCAGCGTCACCACCGCCCCATAAAGAGGCGCATCACGCGAGGGGCTGCCATATGCAGCCCCTCAATCGTCCAAAGAACAAGGGATAGGAGATCTCCGTGAGCGTCCGCAACATTCTCGCAATCGCCGCCATATTGGTGTGCGTGCTCTGCATCCGGGTGATGCCCGCGGCGTCCCAGGGTAACCCGGAAGGGAGTGACCTGTCACTGTCGGTAGCCAACGACACCCAAGACGGCAAGACCACCTATGGCCGCCAGTTGCTGGCCGAAGCGCACCAGGATACGGCTCCAGCGCCAGCCGCAGTCAACACCAATGCCAACACCAATGCCAAAGGCAATGCATTTCCGTCACAGTTGGGGGGCACGAACCAGACTGTAGAAGCTCCGCAGTCTTGGCTAGAATACGGCCTTCTGGTCCTCCTCCTGGCAATGGTACTGCTACTGGCCGCGAATCTCATGCTTGGTCACAGACCGCCAAAGCAGCCCTAACATAGCGCAGCATAGTAAGACACAGCAATCAAGAATACAATCATGGAAAGGTGGGTCCGCACACCCACCTTTTTGCTTGCAAATGGGCGCAATTTGCTGTCGAAAAACGCCCTTCCGGCTGGAACAACCAGTAGACTACTTTTCCGCACGGACCCCATATGCACCCGCAAACACCCTACTACATAGCCCTGAGCAAAGTGCCCGGAGTGGGCGCGGCCAGGGTGCGGCGGCTGCTGGACTACTTCGGCAGCCTCGAAACGGCCTGGCGCGCCACGTTGGGCGACCTGCTTGCCGCCGGGCTTGACGCTAAATCGGCCATGTCCCTGGTGGAAACCCGCCGCACGGCCAACGTAGAGGCCGACCTGGAGCAGCTTGAGAAGCTCGGCGGGCGAGCCGTGTCGTGGGAGGACGAGGAGTACCCCCAGCGCCTCATAGAGGTCGCGGGCGCGCCCCCGGTGCTCTACGTGTTAGGCGAGATAACCCCGCAGGACGCCTGGGCCGTGGGTATAGTGGGCACCCGGCGGGCCACGCACTACGGCAAGGAGGCCACCGAGCGAATAGTGGCGGGGCTGGTGGAGGCAGGCGTGACCGTGGTGTCGGGCATGGCGCGAGGTATAGACACCGTGGCCCACAAGGCGGCGCTGGAGGCGGGCGGCAGGACGGTGGCGGCGCTCGGCTCGGGGCTGGACGTGATTTACCCGCCGGAGAACCGCAACCTGGCTAGGGAGATAGCGGACGAGGGGCTGGGGGCCATAATCACTGAGTACCCGCTGGGCACGCAGCCGGACGCCGTCAACTTCCCGCCACGCAACCGGATCATCAGCGGCCTGTCGTTGGGCGTGCTGGTGGTGGAGGCCGCCGCGAAGAGCGGTGCGCTCATCACGGTGGAGTTCGCGCTGGACCAGGGTCGAGACGTTTTCGCGGTGCCAGGCCCCGTCACGAGCAGGCTAAGCGAGGGCACCAACAACCTCATCAAGAAGGGTGCGAAGTGCGTCACCCGCGCCTCCGACATACTGGAAGAGCTGGACCTGAACATGGTCACCGAGCACGTAGAAGCGGTGCGCGCCCTGCCCGCCGACCCCACCGAGCGCATGCTGCTGGAGCACCTGCAAGACAACACCCGCCACATAGACGAGCTAACCAACCTCACCAGCCTGCCCGCCTCCACGGTCAGCGCGGTGCTCACCATGATGGAGCTAAAGGGGTTGGTGAGGTGTGTTGGAGGGATGCAGTACGCAGCTCGGTAGCTCTCTTGCTCTGCGTTGCGCCACACTAAGGATAAACGGTAAAAGGAGGCTGGCGTATAATGTACTTGGTGAGCGTACCTTATGAGGAGAGAACTGATGTCAACTCTGAACATATCACTACCTGACGACGTACGTAACGCTCTGTCCATTGGTGAGGAGGAACTGACAGCTCTTGCTCTTGAAGCGCTGCTGGTACGCCTCTACGAGCGAGGTGACCTCTCATCCGGTAAGGCAGCGGAATTGCTCCACATCACGCGGCATAAGTTTCTCGATGTGCTCGGCGCCTACGGGGTTACAATATTCGATGAAGACGTAGACCTTGTCGCAGAGGCGCAACGTGGTCGCCTCTGAAATACCTCATCGGCCGGTAGTCTGCAACACAAGTCCCTTGATCAACCTGGCAGGCGTGGGTTTACTCGCTCTGCTCCCGACGCTTTATGGTACCATACTCATTCCCGGCGCAGTACACAGGGAATATGTGGCAGGAATGCGCAGCGGCGACCCCGCGTTAGATGATCTTGAATGGGTCGAAATCGCGCCACCCGTGCCCGTGCAACCAGAACTGCCTGCAGGCCTTGGCGCGGGCGAAGCCGAGGCCATAGCACTGGCCATCGCGGCAAACGCCAGGGCCATACTCCTTGATGAGCATCTCGCACGCAATGTAGCCACGAAGAATGGATTGCCCGTAGTTGGCACGCTTGCTGTGCTGATAGCGGCTAAACAGACTGGATTGCTGGTAGCCGTAAAGCCGATCATAGATACGATGATGTCGCAAGGACGCCATATAAGTGAGTCTTTATACGAGCACATATTAGCTTCCGCAGGTGAGGCAAGCTGAGAGTAGCAAAACTTTTCAGGCTTGCATGACAAGGTGGCAGCATGGAGCAGGAACTTCTCAACCTTCTAAGCGCGCGCAAGGGACATTTCCGGCTTGAGTCGGGCTATCACGGCGGGCTGTGGCTCGACCTCGATCCCCTGTTCGTCATGCCGGGCCGCATCCAGTCCTTTGTGGAGGCGCTCGCGGAACGGCTCAAACAGCACAACATCCAGGCGGTGTGTGGCCCCATGATAGGCGGCGCGTTTCTCGCGCAGGCGATAGCCTCTCTGCTCGACATCGAATTCTACTACGCCCAGAGGTTCGTGCCCGCCATGCGCGACACCCTCTACCCGGTAGAGTACCACATCCCCGCCGGTGTGAGCGGCATGGTGCGCGGCAAAGCGGTCGCCGTGGTTGACGACGCGATAAGCGCCGGGTCGGCGGTGCGGGGTACGATGTCCGCGCTTGAGGCGAACGGGGCCAGGCCGGTGGCTATGGGCGCGCTGCTCGTCCTGGGCAGCCATGCGGAGCAGTTCTGCCGGGAGCGTGGGCTGGCGTTGGAGTATGTGGCACAGGTGCCTTATGAGGTGTGGCTGCCTGGGGAGTGTCCTATGTGCGCGGCAGGGGTGGGATTGGAGGATATGGGAGCATAGTGGTATGGTAGGGAAATGAGTACGCCGTCCAATTCTCCAACGGCAGGCGAAGGTAATCCTGCACCTGCACACGATCAGCGCAGTCATGTCGTTTTGACTATGCTTATTCTGCTTGCTTTAGTTACGACCATGGGCGTTGCTATTGCCGCCAAAGTTCTGGGTTGGCGCCTTCCAGCTCTTAGATCGGCATCGAAGCCTGAAGTTGACAAAACAGTATGCGGTGAATGGGACCTATTTTATGGCCCCGACCATAACCTCGGCCTCGGCTATTCGGTGTTATATGATGTTGTAGCTATTGCTGATAACGATGTGTGGGCTATTGGCTTTACCACCCACCAAAATCAAGGACACTCCCGCTCGCTAATCGTGCATTGGGACGGTAGCGCCTGGAATATAGTTCCAAGCCCAGAGCCATCAGGAAGTGTTGGCACCTACATAACTGACCTGGTGGCAATCACTGCGGACGACATTTGGGCAGTGGGGTCTTACTACAAGGAGCCCAGTCACTCCAGCGAGTGGACGCTTACCATGCACTGGGACGGAGAGGAATGGAGCCTCGTGCCAAGCCCTAACATGGGGCTTGAACGGAATACTCTTAACAACATTGCCGCAGTCTCCTCTGACGATATCTGGGCAACTGGAACCTACGAATTGGAGAAGCCTGCTGGCGGAGCAAGTTCAATAGGTTGGTACATCCAGACGCTCCACTGGGACGGTGAGAATTGGACCATTGTGCCAAGTCCTATTTATGAGGTGGGCCCCCACGCGCGCACTTACTCAAACGGCCTATCAAGTCTCGTTGCACTGTCGGAGCAGGATATATGGGGTTTCGGTAGCTACATCTACGATGACAACTCACCACCGTCTAAGGATGGCTTGCTGGTTCTGCGCTGGAATGGCAAGGATTGGAGAATAGAGGCTACAGCGCCACTGACTACAACCTCCGACACAATCACCAAGCTCGGGCTGGCAGATACCAGCGCCACCGGTGATGTATGGGTTCTCGGGCAGAACTTAGACGAACAAACTCTTCTCACACAGTGGGACGGAACGCGGTGGAATACCGTATCAGGTCCCATAGCTGGCGATGATAACAAGTTGCTTGCGTTTGAAGCCATTGAGAATGATGATGTGTGGGCCGTAGGCTCATCTGAGAGCCACCACGGCATACCCCATAAGACTTTGGTGCTGCATTGGAATGGCACAGCTTGGGGCCTTATCGAAAGCCCTAATGCGTTGAGAAACACCTACTTCTCAGGCGTAGCCGCCACACCATCAGGAGAGATATGGACTGTTGGGTATACAACGGATGATCCATATGAACCACATAGAGCCTCTCTTCCGAGATATGCTCTTGCTGCACGCTTTGTCGAAACGTCCTGCGCTACACCATCGGGTACATAAAACCCAGCACCCTAAAAGTAGCCTACTTTGATAATTACGGCCGGGTGCTCGACACCCAGGAAGTATGGCGAGGCACCCTGGTGTCTAGACACCAGGGTGCCGAATTGTCAGAGCACATAAAAAGGCAGAACAGGTGAGTTACAGAGGTGCCGATACGTAGACCGCACTAAGATGTTCCTATGCGAGACTTCTGATCGCCCCCGCCACATACTCCACCACCCCTTCCACCGGCACAATAACCCCACCCCACCAGCCCGCCGCTTCACCTCCACGCCACCCTACTCCAACGACCGCGCGCTGACCGTCACCCGCAGCGGCAGACCTATCAAATCCGCGTCGGCGAACTTCACGCCTGGCGAGGCTTCGCGGTCGTCGTACAGCACCTCGACGCGGCCCGACTCCAGGCTTGAATAGAGATCGTTTGCTACCTGCTGCGCCTCCATGCCCTCCCCTCCCAGCGACACGAGGTGCAACTCGTACGGGGTCACCGAGATGGGCCACACTAAGCCCGCTCGTCGTGGTGCCCTCCGCGAAAAACAGGCCAGCAGGCGACCCACCTCAATTACTTTCCATACACCCTGAAGCGATATAGTTCTCAGGTCGCTAGCCACCACTAGGGCAATTACAGGATAATGTTACCAGTAGTAATCTGGAGGGATTATTGTGACATTCGGGCCTGAGGTGCTGGCCGTTGTTTATGGCCTGGCATCGGCGCTCACGTGGGGTGCGGGCGACTTCAGCGGCGGACTGGCAACACGGCGGGCCAACCCCTACGCCGTGGTGGCAATCTCCCAGGGCGTGGGCTTGCTCCTGCTGCTGGCGCTCGCCCTCCTTGTGGGCGAAGCCCTGCCCCCGCAAATAGACCTGATGTGGGGCGCGCTGGCGGGCGTGGCCGGTGGAATAGCCGTGCTGCTGCTCTACCGCGCGCTAGCCGTGGGGCAGATGGGCATAGCGGCCCCCATTACAGCGGTGCTGGCGGCTGTCGGACCTGTCATATTCAGCGCCTTCACCGATGGTGCTCCCAGCGAACTGCAACTCGCAGGGTTCGTGATAGCGGTGGTGGGAGTATGGCTGCTGTCGAGACCCAGCGGCCCGCTCGGCAAGCCAGAGGGTGTCGGGTTGGCCGTGCTGTCGGGCCTTGCTATTGGGGCCTTCCTCATCCTGCTGCAACAGGCGGGCACCACCGCCCTGTTCTGGCCCCTGGTAGCCGCCCGCGCTGCCTCCCTCAGCATGATGACCGCGCTGGTTCTGCTTAATCGCAGGGCTGGCGAGTTTCCGCGACGGCGTACCCTGCCGATGGTGCTGCTGACCGGTGTAATGGACGCGGCGGGCAATGCCTTCTTCGTGCTTGCCGCGCAGGTTGGCCGTTTAGACGTGGCGACGGTGATCTCCTCCCTCTATCCGGCGAGCACCATCCTCCTCGCGGCGGTCGTCCTCAAGGAGCGGGTTACGCGCCTGCAAGTGATTGGCATAGTCGCGGCCCTGGCGGCGATTGCGCTGATTGCCGCTTCTCAGGACGTGTAGAGAACGTCCCAATGCCTTGTGGTATAATCGCAAGGAGCCTATCGCTAAAGAGTGGAGGAAAATACGGCATGGAAAACGGGCGGCGGAGGGTGGTAATTACGGGCATGGGGGCGGTATCCCCCCTGGGCAACGACGTGGAAAGCTCCTGGCGCGGGGTCATCGAGGGGCGTTCCGGCGTTGGCCCTATCACGCGCTTCGACAGCGCCGGCTACGAGACGCAGATCGCGGCCGAGGTCAGGGGCTTCAACACCGACGAGTACGTGCACCCCAAAGAGCAGCGGCGCATGGACCGCTTCATCCACTATGCCATCGCCGTTTGCAAGCAGGCGGGGGCGCAAGCCGGGCTGGAGATCACCCCCGACAACGCCGAGGAGATAGGCGTGCTCATGGGCTCCGGCATAGGCGGGATAGAGACTCTCACCGACGCCGTGCTCACCATCCGTGACAAAGGCCCCAACCGCGTCAGCCCCTTCACCATCCCGATGCTGCTCACCGACCTCGCCGCCGGGCAGGTCTCGATCCAGATGGGCCTCAAGGGTCCGAACTTCGCGGTCGTGTCGGCCTGCTCGTCGGGGGCGCACGCGATAGGCGAGGCCGCCGAACTTATCAAACGCGGGCAGGCGAAAGCGATGTTCGCTGGCGGCTCCGAGGCCACGGTGTGCTCGGTGGGTATTGCCACCTTCGGCGCAATGAGGGCGCTCTCCACCCGCAACGACGACCCCGCCGGGGCCTCGCGCCCGTTCGACAAGCTGCGCGACGGTTTCGTGCTGGCCGAGGGCGCTGCCGCCGTCCTGCTGGAAGACTTGGAATACGCTAAGGAGCGGGGTGCTAACATCATTGCCGAGGTGGTGGGCTACGGCTCGACCTCCGACGCCAGCCACGTCACCGCGCCCGCAGAGGGTGGCGAGGGTGCGGCCCGTGCCATGCGCATGGCCCTCAGGAGCGCGGGGCTGAAGCCGGAGGACATAGGCTACATCAACGCGCACGGCACCGGCACCCCACTCAACGAGAAATACGAGACATTGGCGATCAAGGGCGCGATGGGCGAGCACGCCTACAAGGTCCCGGTGTCGTCTACCAAGAGCATGACCGGGCACATGCTGGGCGCGGCGGGCAGCATGGAGGCTATCTTCTGCATCAAGGCGTTGCACGAGGGCATCCTCCCGCCCACCATCAACCAGGAAGTGCCCGACCCAGACTGCGACCTCGACTACATCCCCAACGAGGCGAGGAAGGCGGAAATCCGCTACGCGATGTCCAACAGCATGGGCTTCGGCGGGCACAACGCGGTGCTTATCCTGACGCGCTACGAGGAATAGAGCCAGACTCCTAAAGCAAAAGCCCCGCCGGTCGGCGGGGCTTTTGACTTGAGGCTTACTTTAGGGTTGCTGGTCGGGCCAGAGCACGTCGAAGCTCACTTCGTAGCGGCCCCCCGTGTGCACCCCCAGGGCGCGATAGGCTTCCTCGCCCAGGTCAATAACGATGCCTTTGTTGCGCACGTAAGGGATGTCGGGCCAGTTGATCACGTCGATGAACTGCACGAAGACCGAGCGGTTGCCCCGCGTGACCCTGGCCCACCTGCCATAGAGGTGCAGGTCGGCGGGTGCGGCGGCGTAGAGGCCCCGCCCAACAAAGTCTTCGGGCAGGTTGCCCCAGCTTTTGTTCAGGCTAATCACGCGCTCCCAGTTGGCCTTGAACCAGCTTGCCTCTCCCCGGAAGGTCATCTCGAAGCCGGGCCGCGCCAGGGCCTTCGCCCACTCGGGGTCAAACCCCCCCGCCTTGTGCTTCTCGAGCAACTCGAGGCCGACCTTGCCGAGCTGCACCCTGCCCTGCTGGGCTAGCTCGAAGCGCGACCGCTCGAAATACTGCACCGTCTTGCCGTTCTCCACCATTTCCTCGGAGATAGGCAGGCCGAAGATAGCCATGCCGCCGCTCGCGTCCCAGAACTGCTTGAACGCCCCGCCGAGGTTGTGCCCCGTCTGCTCGAAATAGGTAGCGCCCTGCCTCGGCTGGGCTTTCGCGAAGTCCCGGCCCGCCGCCAGTTCGCTGCCCGCCAGGGTCAGTTCTACCTTCCAGGGGCGAGTGCTGGTCGCGTTGTACTCGAAGCGGGCGCGCTCGAAGTACTGCACCGTCTTGCCGCCGTACTCCTTCTCTTCCGAGACCGGGTAGCCATAGAGCGCGGTGCCGCCGTTCATCAGCCAGTAGTTGAGGAAAGCATCGCGGACGTAGTGCCCGGTCTGCTTGAAGTAGATCAAGTTGTACGAGCGGGTGGTCACGGGCGCGGCTTCGGCCACGTTGGAGGGGCGGGAGGCCGTGGGAGGTGCGGGGAGAGAGTTGGCGGTCGCCAGGTACTCGGGGGCGGTCGGCCGGGACGTGCCGGGCAGGGTAGGCGCGAAACAGGCCGCGAGCGCCACTGCGGAAAGCGAAAAGGCAAGACACAGCCGCCTGGCTGTTGCTGATAACAAAAAGCGGTCTCCTCCGGTACGGGACAATAAGCGGCCACAAGTATGCACACAGACGGGGCCGTCACACACACGGTAGCGGTCTGGAGCGGATTTTAGCCCACGGCTGAGACGCTTGTCAATAGAGGAAGCTACTATATGGAGCTTGTAGAGGACCGTCCGGGGAAGAATACGTAAAACTCATTATGAAAAGTCAGCATCTACAACCGGTCGTAGGAACACAGCCCCACCATCTGCACATGGGTTCCGTACCGAACGGAGCGACCATATACCCCCTGTCATCCTGAGCGTAGCGAAGGATCAGTCGCCCGTTCTTGACTCTTGCTATTGAAGGACCAGTGTTCCTCCTACCAATAACATCCCCAACGTTGAAGACTCTCGCCTACCCACCTGATCCTTCGCTACGCTCAGGATGACAAGAGGGGCTTTGGTTCTACCAAACGGCGCAATGAGGCTACACAGACACACGATACATCCTGCCCTACACACCCCAAACCCTCCTAATTTTTGCGCGTTCTTTGCGTCCTTTGCGTCTTTGCAGTTTCGTCTCCAAGAACGCTCCACAAAGCGACCACAGATAGAGGTCAGTCCCACCCGGCCACGTAGGTAGTGCTGGTCGGGCGCTTGGCGATGTTCAGCTTTGGAGCGCCCGGCTGCCTGGGCTGCATAGCCAGCGAAGCAAAGCCGTAATCCAGCAGGGCCGTGCTATCTTCCACCCACTCCGGCGCGTTGAGCACCACGGCTATGACTCGCTTGCCGTTGCGGGTGGCCGAGGAGACCAGGCACAGGCCCGCCCGCCGGGTATAGCCCGTCTTCACCCCATCGGCACCGGGGTACTCCCCAATCAGCTTGTTGAGGTTCTTCAGCGGGTGTCCGGGCGCGTCGTAGTTGGGCTGACGCACGATCTGGTTGAACATAGGGTAATGCATGGCGTGCCAGGTGAGGCTTGCCAGGTCGTAGGCTGATGAGTAGTGGTCCTTCTTATCGAGGCCGTGGGGGTTCACGAAGTGCGTGTCCCGCAAGCCAAGCCCGGCGGCGCGAGCGTTCATCATGCTTGAGAAGCGGCTCACCGGGTCGTTACCGGCCGCCGACGAACCCGCCTGCTCGCCCAGGTGCCGGGCGATGGTCATGGCGGCGTCGTTGCCGGAGGGGAGCATCAGGCCGTAGAGCAGGTTGCGCATGGTCTGCCGCTCGCCGCTGCGCAGCCCCATTTTGCTGCCGCGCACCAGGTCGGTGGGGGCGACCACTACCTCTTCGTCCAGGTTGCCGTATTCCAGCGCCATGATGGCGGTCAGCAGCTTGGTGGTGCTGGCGGGCGCAACGCGGGTATGGGCGTCCTTCTGGTATAGAATGCGCCCCGATGGATACTCCACCACAATCGCGGCCCTGGCGGTAATCTCGGGCGGCAGGGGCTTGCTCTGACGCACCGTGGCCGCATACGACGGGCCTGCGGCGGGCAGGAAAGACACAAGGAGGACGAGGGCGCTCAATAAGAGGAGGCCCAGACGGGAACGAAAACCAGGCATGACCAACTTCCCTTCCGTAATGCGAAGCCGTGCTGCACGCAAAGGAACGAGACTCTTATCCGCAACTAAACTATACCAGAAGCCGCCATCCTTGCTAAAGGGCGTACAAGCCATAAAGGTGGCGTTCCGGCCGGAAATACGTAATTGGAATTAGATCGCGCCCTGGACGCACAACCCGGCACAGGTAGGTACCGTTCTTGCAACATGGCAGCTAGCTTCTGGTAAAATGCAGGCAGGGTGCATCACGCCTTAGAGAAAGGACATACCAATATGGAAACCGGACGTTCTCGATTCCGCCCCTTAACAATTACAGGTCTGCTCGTGGCATTAATTGCTACGGTTGCCATCGTGCTTGTGGCACGCGGCGATATGGCGCAGGCCGCACCAAGCGAGCCGTTCAGCCCTGACGCCCAAAGCGAACCGCTGCCCATTGGGGTCGTTACCCAGACGCTGCTGACCAACATGAGCGATCCCGTAGCTATGGCTTTCGACCCCGATGGGCGGCTGTTCTACACCGAGAAGAACACCGGCAACGTGCGGGTATATGCTAACGGAGCTTTGCAAGGGGCAAGCGTTATCCACTTCGATGTAGACAGTGCGAACGAGCAAGGTTTGCTGGGGATAGCGATAGACCCTAACTTCAACACCAACAACTACATCTACGTGTTCAGAACGTGCCCGCCCGCAACCTGCAACCCCAGAGAGCACCATATCATTCGCTTCGTCTTCGATGAGAATACAGGTCAAGCTGTGTCGAATTCAGCTACGATAATCTACAGAATTTCCAACGACTCGACGTGTCTCAACCACAACGGCGGTAACATCCACTTCGGCCCGGACGGTAAGCTTTATATCACAGTGGGCGATGACGGCTGCACGGCTGAAAAGTCGCAGGACTTGAGCCTCAAGCACGGCAAAATACTGCGCATCAACTCGGATGGCACAGTACCGAATGACGGCCCTTTCGGCAGCAGGACTGACGACGGCAAAGCCATATGGGCGTATGGCTTGCGTAACTCCTTCGACTTCACCTTTGACCCCGTAGTACCTGGGCGCATCTTCGCCAGCGAGAACGGCCCCCATTGCGACGACGAACTCAACCGCATCGAAGAGGGCTTCAATTACGGGTGGCGCGCCGGTTACCCCTGCGACGACCAGAACCCGAACCCTACGTACAACAACATACCGC
>JALZHG010000007.1:0-25823 GCA_030914045.1 Chloroflexota bacterium
GCCCCTACAAGACCTGATCTCACTCGACCTTGTTATAGACTTGCTCGACCTACTCTATGCTGTGGCAAGGGCTGCCAGCCACTCACGGTCGAGTTCCCAGCCGGGGCCTTTGCCTGCCTGCTGTTCGCTCTCGCGCATGGCCTCCCTGGCAAGCTCTCGGGCTTCTTCTACTTTGCCCTCGGTCATGAGCACGGCGGAGGTGGCACGTAGTTGCATGTGCCGGAAGCGCCTGGCCGTTTCGGTGCCGACCTTCTCAAGGAAGTAACGCGCCCACTCCAGGTCCTTGAAGCAGTAGGCTCGCAGGAAGGCGGCGTCGGCGTAGAGGGCGGGCCGAAGCTGCGGCGGTAGCGACTCGATGAGGTTGATGCAGCGGGCCATGTACTTGTCGGCCCACTCTACCTGCCCCACGTCCATCGCCCAGTAGAATGCTACGTGGTTGGCGAGCGCCTCGTCCATAGTGCCGTCGGCGGGCTGCAAGATGCCCTCAATCCAGGTCCGGTCCCAATCGCGCGGGCGCTGCTGCATGCGAGAGGCACCCGTGATCATCGAGAGATAGCAGAAGCGGTCGGCGCTGGGGCCACCCCGCAGGAGTATTTGCATGTACGCACCGTCGGACTTGTAGCCGTTGACCTTCAGCGGCAGGAGGTTGAGCAGGCCGAGCACGAACGATAGCCCCGTGGCGAACGGCAGCAAGCCCCACATGCCGTGCGGCTCGAACAGCATCCACACGAAGAAGCAGCCGCCTAGCAGCAGGTTGCCTGCCATGCCCCCCACGGTCATGACCAGCCACCGCGCCCGCAAGTTGTGGAGCGTGGTGGGCACCATGAGGGCGCTGCCCGATTGGATGTCAGCTTCGTCGATGAGGCTCAACCGCAGGCCCTGGTCAGTGGCCCGGAGCTTCAGCCTGCCCACTGTCATCATGACGAACCGGAAGCCGACCAGCCACCCGGCGACCAGGTGCCCCACCTCGTGTACTATCGTCTCCAGCCAGATTAGCAGCACGACGGCGACGAAGAAGGCGAACATGCCGCCGAAGACCTCGACCGTTGAGGCCCAAACCTGATCCAGCATGCCGGGCAGCGTCGCGGAGATAGGCTCACCTGTGCGAGCGGAGATCGCACTTGACGCGCCCACGGACATGGCAAGCAACACCAGCACTGCCACCACGGTTACAGAGACCAGCCTCACATAAAGCAGGGTCTGTCGGTGGTTGCGCCTATGCTGCCTTGTTTGTCTGCGCGCCTGTTGCGCTATCTCCATACCGGGTTCCTTTGCGTGACATATACCGTGCTAGGGACGCCGGACAGCCGCGAGCAGACAATGGCGTCCTCCCCAGCCTAATAGTAAGAGCTACGCGGCGGGAGGGTAATAGGAAAGAAGTCCCCCGGCGGTTAGCACGATGGTAGCTATGGGAGTGACGATGGACGATAGGAGACGGAACCGCCAAGACGCCAAGGACGCCAAGAGGATGATGGTTGGCTACTATACGTCAACTCATAACCCAAAACTCAAAACTCACAACTCAAAATTCAAAACTCGTCACTCGTCACTCCTGTAGCTTTCTACGTATTGAAGTCGTACCGAGCCTTGTGCTATGCTCATACTTATGAGCACATCCGCGCTGGACGAACCGAGGTCCGTGCCCGGCACCACTACAGGTGCTGAAAGCGACACGACTTCGGAGCGCGGAGTCGTGCCCGGCGAGGCCCGGTATGGCGCTCGTGTGTCGCTGTTGGAGAGGGTAGGGTCGCTGGCGACGTTCCGGCGATGGTACTGGGCGCTGGTGCCGTTGCTCACCATTGCTGCCTACGCGACGGTCGTACGGATCGGCTTCCTCTCCGAAGATATGGGGCTGAACCGGATCGTCCAGGGGGAGACCGGGTGGCAGGCCATCCTACCCAACGACGGCCTGCGCTTCTACCGCCCTCTCGGTTTCCTGCTCACCTGGCGCATCAACTGGCCCCTGTTCGGCCTCAACCCCTTCCCCTACCACCTGGAGGGGCTGCTGGTACACGCCGCCGCCACCATGTTGTTCGGCCTGTGGCTGGCCGACATCACCCGCAAGCGCTGGCTCGGCTGGCTGGCGGGCGTGCTGTTCGGGGTGTTCCCGCTCAACATGGAGGCAGTTGGCTGGCTGGCTACCCAGTGGGACCTGTGGGCGGCGGTGTTCGGCACCATGTCGGTGTGGCTGTTCAGCAAGTGGTGGCGCGGCGACGGCAAGGGCAAGCGCGGCCTGTACGTGGGTTCCGTGCTCTTCTACTTCTTCGGTATCTTCACCAAAGAAAGCGTCTTCGCCTTTATCCCCATCATTGCCTTGTCTGCCTGGTACGTACTGCCCCCCAGATCGGGTCGAGACTGGGCGCGCATGGGCTTGGCGCTCGTCCCGCACGCGGCGGTGCTGGGGCTGAACCTGCTGATACGGCAGCTGGCGTGGGGGGAGCAGCGCAACTATACGGGCGTGGACATCAACTACCTCAACTTCCTGTACGACTGGCCTGCGGACCGTCTGCGGTTCCTGCTCGCGCCCATAGAGAGCGTGATTTTCGGTGAGCCTGCTGTGCAGGTCGTGGCTACGCTGTCGGCGGTTGGGCTGCTTGTGGGGCTGGTACTATACGGGCGCGAAGTGGCCCGGCTGCTGCTCGTTGCCGCCGCCTGGATGGTGCTCACGCTGGCACCCGTGCTCAACATAGGCATCTTCCGCCATGACTTCCAGAACAGCCGCCTGCTCTACCTTGTGAGCGCGGGGTACTGCCTTGTGCTGGCCGCCCTGCTATGGAGCGCCATCAGGCACGCGACGCGCGCGAGGTGGCCCCTGATTTCGGGCACCGGCATGCTGGTAGCAGCCTGCGTGGTGGTTACCTGGATACAGCTTCACCCCTGGCATACCGCCTCGGTACAAGCCGCCGAGGTGGAAAGCGAGCTTGAGCGGCTCATCCCGATGCAGGCGCGGCCCCAGGACATGATCTGGTACATCAATAACGTGCCCGACCGATACAAGGGGGCGTGGGTGCTGAATTCCGCGATGGCACGCACGCGCTATATGCCGGGTGGCGGGGCCGACATACCCCAGGTGGTGAGGACGGATAATATCGAGCTGGCGCCTCTCGGTGTCGACCTCCGCGACTCGTTCGCGCTCCGCTGGGAGTACCACCCCGACGAGGTGCGCTGGCACGTCCACTATGGCCTCGGCCTCACGAGCGACAACGGTCCGCCTACGGCCGAGGGCAACACCGTCTCAAACCTCCAGGTGTGGGACTTCAGGGGCTGCGACCCTGCGGTCATCGAGCAGTGGGAGGTGAGCAACGCCTCCACCAATTGCGAATCAGGCAAAGGGCTTGTGCTCAACCCGACCAACGAGGACCCCCAGGTCGCCAACCAGGGCCTCAACATAGCGCCCTCCGCGAGTGGCGACCGTTACGTGCGCGTGCGGGCGTCGTTCCGCATCGATGCTCGCGCTATTGCGACACCAGTGGGCACTCAGCTATTCTGGTCGCCCCCTGGCGAATACTTCAACGGCTTGAAACAGCGGCGCGCTCCCGTGCGAACGGATGGCAGTTCGCGTGTGCTGTGGGCCTTCCTCGCTCCGCACGAGGTGGGGCCGACCCTGGCGGGCTTACGATTTGACCCTGTAGACGTGGTAGTGCCGGTGTCGTTGCGGTGGATCGCCGTGGACACGGTACGCTAGTTGTTGCAAGCAGAGGACGGCACTTCTTTGTCAAAATCGGTCCTTTCATTCAGACCCAGGTATGGCGCACTGTTCGTGTGCCTCCTGGCCGTGGCGCTTGCCACGCTCTTAGCCTTGTGGCCGCGCCACTCGCTCGCGCAACCCCACTCTACTCTGCGGTTGGCGCGTTCCTCCCACGTGTACGACAAGCTCAGCCCGCTGCTCGCGCCGCTGTTCGGCCCAAACGTGCGGGCCAATTCGGATGATACCTCCAACGGGCAGCACGAGCCGAGCCTGGCCGCCAGCAGGGTAGACACCAATACGGTGGTAATCGCCGCCAAGGACTTCCGCGCAGACAACGCCAAGCAGGTGTGGATATATTCCTCCACCGATGGCGGCACTACCTGGCCCGCATCGCGCCAGCTACAGATGCCTGGCCTGCCGGCAGACGTGCCGAACCAGAGCGACCCCGTGGCCGTAGCCCGCGATGATGGGCGCATCTACGTTTCGTCGCTGGCAACCAACGAGCCGGACCGCACCCGCAACGGTATCTTCATCACCTGGACCGACGACGGCGGCCTCACGTGGCGGCCCTCGGTGGCGGTCTACTACCCGGATACAGTGCTGGACGACAAGGACTGGTTCGCGATTGACAACAACCCTGACAGTCCCCACTATCACAACATGTACATGACCTACGCACCCAACGGTGAGAACGTCGTCGTGCAGCGGTCCACCGACGGCGGCCTCACCTGGTCGCCCCGGCAGCAGGTGGGCTTCAACAGCACCGAGTACCCTTATCCCGTGGTTGGGCCAGACGGCGCGGTGTACCTCTTCATGATGCAGAACTGGGGGCCGGGCCGCACCGGCAACGTGCAAATGACCAGGTCAACCGACGGCGGTGCCACCTGGGACGTGCCAGCGACGATTGCCCAGGCGGTGCAGCCGGGCAACCCCATCCGCCCAACAGACGAGTTCCGGTTCTTCGCCACCATTACCGCCGCCGTGGACCCCAACACGGGGGAGCTTTACGTCGCCTGGACCGACCGCCGCAACAGCAGCACCGACGGCATAGAGGTGCTGTACGTGAAGGGCAGCCCCGGCGGCACATCCTGGAGCGCGCCCGCTCGCCTGAGCCACGACGCGCCCGGCGTGGTGCGCGACCACATCACCCCCGTGCTCTACGCCGACAAGAGCAGCCGCCTGCACGCCTTCTGGCTCGACCGCCGCCTCGATCCCAACAACCGCCTGTTCGATAGCTGGTATAGCTCCAGCACCGATGCGGGGGCTACCTGGGACGCCGACACCCGCGTGAGCACCGCCTCACAGGACTTGAACGTCGGCCTCCCACCCGGTAGCGGCAACGCGGCGGGGGATTACTGGGGCCTGGACGCCGTCTCGGACACGGTGTACGTCGCCTGGAACGATTCACGTTCTGGACAGCAGGACATACTCGTATCAAAGGGCTTCCTGCGCGACGACACCGCCAGTCCCACCGCCACCCCCACCATGAGTGAGTGTTCCACCGAGTTCGCGGACGTGGCCCCCGGCAGTACCTTCCACCCGTTCATCAGGTGCCTGGCGTGCCGCAACGTGCTGGGTGGTTACCCGTGCGGCGGGGTGGGAGAACCGTGCGGCGCGCAGAGCAACCCCTATTTCAGGCCGGGGCACAACATCAGCCGGGGGCAAATAAGCAAAATAGTTTCCATCGCGGCGGGCTTTGACGAGGAGTTCGGCGGGCAGGTGTTCGAGGACGTGCCCCCTGGCTCCACCTTCTACCCCTGGATACAACGGCTGGCCTTGCGCGGCATCATGAGCGGTTACGCTTGCGGAGGCGCGGGCGAGCCCTGTACCGCACCTGGTAACAGGCCCTACTTCCGCCCCTCTCACCCGGCTTCACGCGGACAGCTTGCAAAGATTGTGGCAAACGCCGCGGGCGCAAATGAGACCGTGCCCGCTGGCAGGCAGACCTACGCCGACGTGCCTCCCAGCAGCCCCTTCTGGCTCTACATCGAGCGGCTGTCGGCACGTAGCGTCATGGGCGGCTATCCTTGCGGTGGGGCTTCGCAGCCCTGCGACGGCCAGGCGCGGCCCTACTTCCGGCCCGAGGCTGACGTCACGCGCGCCCAGGCCGCCAAGATAGTAGCCAACACCTTCTTCCCGGGCTGCGGTACCGCCGCACCATAGACATAACACGCGTCCGCTACTGCGTTTTGCGTATCTTCAGGGGTGCCCCAAAAATGGTAGCCAGCGGCAGCCAATACTGCCGCTCCATCCCCTTGCATCCTGATTTCGATAGTTATATAATCATCCCCGGCACGTTCTAATGACGCGCGTTCGGCCTGTTCATTGGTGAGGGGCTGAAGACCGATATAACACCGACTTTAGATGCCGCTGTTATTATGAAGGAGGAGGAATTTTGGCTAGTCCCAAACGGATTTTGACTGCTACCGCTTTGATGGCGCTGGCGTTGCCCGTGGTGTCCGCGTACCAGTCGGCCCCCGCAACCGCGCAGGCGGCTTTTGCAGACCCGGCGTTCCAGGCCACCTGGAACCGCACCGATAAACTCGTGGCGGATGGCACCGTCAAGCGCTCGTTCTACTGGGGCCCCACCCCGGGCGAGACCAAGACGGAGGCATACGCACAGGGCGAGGGCGGCACTCGCAAGGTACAGTATTTTGACAAGAGCCGCATGGAGATCAACGACCCGAACGCCGACAAGAACAGCCCCTTCTACGTGACCAACGGCCTCCTGACCGTGGAACTCATCTCCGGCAAGATGCAGGTTGGCAACACCCAGTACCAGACCCGCTACCCGGCGAACATTCCCCTGGCCTCGGACATCGACGACCCGAACGCCCCCACATATGCGACCTTCTTCCTGATCGCCAACTCCCCTCTGGGCGATCACCCGGCGGATGACCGCACCGGCCAGACCGTGGTCGAGCAGGTCAACAAGGCCGGTATCGTTTCCAAGAACAACAACTTCGAGAAGTACGGCGTCAAGTACGGCTTCTACAACACCGAGACCAAGCACAACATCGCCACTCAGATTTGGGACTTCCTCAACGCGCAAGGCCCCACCCTCAATGCTCAGGGCCAGACCGCCAACGCGAGGCTCTCGGACCCCTGGTTCTACACCAGCGGCTACGCGATCTCCGAGCCTTACTGGGCCAACGTGAAGATCGCCGGCAAGCAGACCGACGTGCTGATCCAGCTCTTTGAGCGCCGCGTGGTTACCTACGTGCCTGACGCCCCTGAGGGCTTCAAGGTGCAGATGGGCAACATCGGCGCGCACTACTATGACTGGCGCTACAAGAACGCGGGCCAGCAGGCTTACGCCAACCCGGACGTGAAGCCCGTGACCCCCGCTGCCGGTTCGCTCGGCTCCCCCGAGAACCCGATCAAGCTGGCTTTCGCGCCCTCCTCCAACAGCACAGCAATTCTGGCTAGTGGCGAGCCTCTGGGCAGGTTGCTGTCTCAGATCACCGGCTACAGCTACAAGGTGAGCGTGCCGACCTCCTACGCCGCCGTCATCGAGGCTATAGGCTCGAACAACGTGGATGTGGGCTTCCTGGCTCCGTTCCAGTACGCCATCGCCAACCAGAAGTACGGCGCCCAGGTGATGCTTGTGACCGTGCGCAAGGGTGCACTTACCTACCCGTCGGTGTTCATCACCGCCGACCCGAACATCAAGACTCTGGCCGATCTGAAGGGTAAGAAGTTCGCGTTCGGCGACCCGGCATCGGCTTCCAATTACCTCTACCCGTTTGCGGCCCTCAAGGCCCGGGGCTACATAAAGGGTACCAACGCTGAAGAGTACTTTGGTGCCGGTAACGTGCTGTTCGCGGGTGGGCACGACAGGGTCGTGACCGCCGTATACAACGGCCAGGTGTCCGCAGGTGCCGTCTTCGGCGGCCCCCTTGACCCAGGTACAGGCGCACCGACCGACGCCCGTACTTTGGTGCTCAGAGCCTTCCCCGATGTGTTCCAGAAGGTCCGCATCTTCGCCGAGACACAGCAGATACCCAATGACACGGTTGCGGTACGCAAAGGTTTGGACGATGCGATGATCAAGCAGATCCAGGGTGGCTTGCTCGAGATCACCAACAATGTGGAGGGCCGCAAGCTGCTGTACGCCCTGTACACGATTGACGACCTCGCCCCGGTGACTGACGCGTTCTTCGACCCGCTGCGCCAGGTAGCTCGCGACGCGGGTATCGAGAACTTCGAGCAGCTCAACGCCCCTCGCCCCACCGCTACTCCCGCCCCGCGCTAGTAGCTACGGATAGAGGAATAAATAAAAGCCCCGGCACTTTAGCCGGGGCTTTTATTTTGTTGCGGAACTCTACACCGTCAGGGCGTCCAGCACCAGTTGCAGGCTGCTCTCCATCTGCGCCGTCCAGTCGAAGGCGGTGGGGTCCATCAGCCACAGTAAGGTTAGTCCCTCGTGGCTGCCCGCGAGCAGTATGGCCGTCTGCCTGGGGTCTGTCTGTTTTAGCTCGCCTCGGTCTATACCCTGCCGGATCATTTCGTCCAGCAGGTCCAGGTATTCACCGAAGTAGCGTTTGAAGAAGGCGGCTACTTCCTGCTCCCGTAGCGCGGCGGCGTAAAACTCGTAGCAGAGCGGCAGGATGGTGCGCATGCTCTCCAACTCTCCGGCTTCATGCCTGATGTACGCGAGCAGACGGTCTCGCACCATGCCCTCCCGGCGCACCAGGCCCTGCATGAAGTGGAGCGAGCGGTCGAGGTGGCTCTCCAGCAGCGTCGTAATGAGGGCTGCCTTGCCGGGGAAGTAGAGGTAAAGCGCGCCCTTGCTGAGGCCCGACACCTCGGCTATGTCGTCCATGCGAGCCTCGTGGTAGCCGGAGCGCGAGAAGACCGCAGCCGCCGCCTCGAGTATCTGGCGCTTGCGCTCGTCAGGTAGGGCCGTACGAGTCGCCACGCTACGCCACCTTTCCATGAGTGAGCGGGTGGAGCACCATGCGCATGCCGTACCTGGCTCGCAACGTTATTAGCGGCTCGACCACCACCGGGTGGCCGGGCACGAGGTCGAGGCGGTACCGCTGGGCTATGGTGGCGAGGATCAACTGTCCCTCCATGAGCGCAAAGTTGTTGCCTATGCACAGGCGCGGCCCGCCTCCGAAGGGGAAGTAGGCGTAGGGTGGGCGCTGGGCCGACCGCTCAGGAGTGAAGCGCTCAGGGTCGAAGCCTTCGGGGTTCTCCCAGTAGCGCGCGTGATGGTGCATGGCATAGGGGCTGACCGCGACTATCGCACCCGCCGGTATGCGATAGCCCACAATCTCGTCCTCCTCAACCGCCCTGCGACTTATGGTCCACGCGGGCGGATAGAGACGCATCGTCTCGTCCAGCACCATCTTTGTGTAGGTCAGGTTGGGCAGGTCGGCCGTAGTGGGCGTACGCCCGCCGAGCACTTCCCTTAGCTCCTCGCGCATGCGCCTGGCGGCGATAGGGTTCTGCGACAGCAGGTACCAGGCCCAGGTTAAGGCGTTGGCGGTCGTTTCGTGCCCGGCCAGGAGGAGAGTAATCACCTCGTCGCGTAGCTGCTGGTCGTTCATACCTTCGCCCGTATCGGCGTCCCTCGCCAGCATCAGCATGGAGAGCAGGTCGCCATGATCGACGTTGTTGCGCCGCCTCTCCTCGATGATCTTGAACACCACTTCGTCAATAACCCGCATGGCTTTGCGGAACTCAACATGGTTGGGCGTGGGTACCCGCATCGGGATGAGCGGGAAGATGAACTGGTCCATCAGCCGTCGCTGTGCGATAGTGAGGGCCTTGCCTACAGCCTGCGACTCCTTTGTGAGGTTAAGTCCAAATAGGGCGTTCCCCACTATACGTAGCGCCAGGTCGTGCATTTCGGCGGCGACGTCTATCTCACGTGCCTGGGCTGCAAATCTGTCCCATCGCTCGTCCAGCATCTGAGTGGTGCTGCCGGTCATGAGCATGCCGAAGGCGGCGAGGCGCTGGCGATGAAACGTAGGCTGCATGAGGCGGCGCTGGCTCAACCACGACTCTCCGTCGTTGGTAAGCAACCCATAGCCGAGAGCTTCCTTCAGTATGTTGTAGTCATAGACGTTCTTCGTGTAGTTGCGGTTGTTTTCCTGCAACACGCGCTTCACACCCGCCGGGTGGTTTATGAGGTGGCGCGTGAGGCCGATGAAGCTATAGCGGGACACGTCGCCGTAGCGGCGGGAGAGACCAAGCACGAAGCGCAGGGGGTCTTTGCGAATCGTCCTAACGCTGCCAATAATCGGTTCGCCTTTCGGTCCGGTGGGAGTCTTTAGTGTAGCAGAGTCTGGTGTAGCGTCTGTCTTGCTGGCGGTAATGGTTGCCATATGTGTGCTCCAAGTTGGATAGGTTGTCTGCTGCCTGCCTTACTGACTGACCAGTCAGTCAGTAAGATAGTAGCATTATAACGGGTCGTTGTCAATAGCAAAACTGGAAAAACCGACACCCCTCAGTTAGAGCCTTGGCGTGCGACTTAAGCTCATCCTGTATCTGGTTAGACGGCACCAAGAGTATATGTAAGATTCAGCCAGTACGCCTCGATGAAAGTCTGGCTGGATTTACCCTGTTACACCCGTGGCCGGACCGTCGCCTACACCGCCATATTTTTCTCTGACATGCTCACGGGAAATATGAGTCAAGCGAAGCGGGCCACCGCCGTGGTACTCGCTGTGAGGATAAGTTAGCTCCCAGAAGCGACCATCAAGAGGGTCTCTATAGAGGATTTCCCAACCGCTGTCATCGGTTGCTAGCTCTTCCAAGTATTTCGAGACTAACCACTTTATCCTCTGGTTAGTAGCGTCACCAATAACACCGTCCTTGGACATTACCCACTGTCCAACCAGATCCGTCTCCAGAGGTTGCAATTGGCCCATGTGCCTCACCTCACGCAATTGCTCAAGCAGTGATTACACGCGCTCCCATTGTTCGTCAGTTAGCTCGTGTCTTCCTATCTTCCTATTGTTGCTAAACCTGGGTGTCTATGTGATTTCGCAGACCCGCCTTAGTTAGTCCTATCCACGGGGTCGATCCACTTGCCGTGCGTGCGAATGAGATCTATCAGCCTGTCCACAGCCTGCTCCGTGGGCACGCCTTTCTCGACGCATTCCTTACCCACGAACAGATTCACCTTGCCGGGCGCGCCACCCATGTAGCCGAAGTCGGCGTCCGCAAGCTCACCCAGGCCGTTGACGATGCAGCCCATGACGGCTATCTTCACCCCTCGCAGGTGCCCGGTGGACTTCTTGATGCGCTCGGTGGTCTCTTGCAGGTCGAATAGGGTGCGCCCGCACGAGGGGCAGGCCACGAACTCGGCCTTGACGGAGCGCGCCCCCGCCGCATGGAGGATGTTGAAAGCCAGTGCCACACGCTCATCCGCCGTGCCGGTGCCGTCAAACTCGATGCTCTGTCCGATGCCGTCGCACAGAAGCGAACCTACCTTAATCGATGCCCCTATGAGCCAGGCATCCTGCGAGTCGTCATGCGCTAACGGCTGCCCGAAATCACCTGCTTCCGTCACCACGTGGATGGGGTACTTGCGGCCCAATTCACTGAGACGCGAGGATAAGTAGCGATAGGCACGAACCATGTAGGAGGGCGTGGAGTCGTTGTGCCGGAGGGAAAGTACCAGCCCACGGTGCCCCAGAGCGTGCGCGCGCCTTGCCATCTCCAACACCAGGTCCGCGCCCTCGAACGTGGCCGTGCCGTCCATCACCTCAAGCCAGTTGACGAAAGCCAGCAGGCCGGAATGCGCCTGGAGCCAAAGCGGCACATGAGCCTCAATCGCGGCTTTCACACACGCCTCGAATGCCTCCCAATCGACATCCTCGCCGGGCGTGGGTTCCAGCCCGATGCCGCCTATGCCAGCAAGCCTGGATGCCACTTGCTCGGCCCCTTTGAAATCACCCCCCGCGTCCACCACAAGAGCCAGGGCCGACTTACCCGCTGCAGGATCTTCTTCCTCGCTACGGCGCTTCAACTCCTCGGCAAGAGGAGCTATTTCCTGGAGGCCAGACAAAGGCACCCGGATGATGTCGGGGCGGATGGCGTTCTGGCCCTTGCGCCTGGCAAGGTCGGCTACAGCCGCGAACAGGTCTTGCCCAGGCTGCACGTCCACGCTGGCGACTACCGCCGTCTGCTGCATGCCGCCCACCTTGACGGCCCCCGTAGCCACTTCGTAGGTCGGTCGCGGTACGAAATGGTAGGGGTCACGCGAGTCCGGCAGGGTCTGCACGTGGATGATTTCGTGGCCCTGGTCGTCAGTGGCCCTGGCTCGCAGCATCTGGTTGTACGGCTTCACCAGCGCGAAGGCTACCGGCACCTCGTACTCCGGGTCCTCGGTGAGGGACACTCGTATGGTGTCGCCCAGCCCATCGTCCAGCAGCGAGCCGATACCCGTGGCCGACTTGATGCGCCCGTCCTCCGCGTTGCCCGCCTCGGTCACGCCCAGGTGCAGCGGGTAGTCCCAGCCGAGCGCGTCCAGCCGGGCCACCAGCAGGCGGTAAGCCTCAATCATCACCTTGGGGTTGCTAGACTTCATGGAGAAGATCAGGTCGTGGTAGTCGTACTTGCGGGCGATGGCCGCGAACTCTATGGCGGACTCGACCATGCCCTCCGGCGTGTCACCAAAGCGGTTCATGATGCGGTCGGAGAGCGAGCCGTGGTTGGTGCCGATGCGCATGGAGATGCCCCGCTCCTTGCAGCGCAGCAGCACCGGCTTGAACTTCTCCTCGATGCGACATAGCTCGGCCTCGTACTGGTCGTCGCTGTACTCTTTGACCGCGAATACTTTCGTATCGGCGAAGTTGCCGGGGTTGATGCGCACCTTATCGGCGTAGAGGGCGGCCTCCATCGCGGCAGCCGGGTTGAAGTGGATGTCGGCCACCAGGGGCACGTCAAGGCCCATCTCAACGAGCCGTCTCTTCACCTCGCCAAGCGCGCGAGCGTCTTTGGAGGTGGGCGTGGTGATGCGCACGATCTCGCAACCAGCCTCCACAAGCCGCAGCGTCTGCGCAAGCGTGGCCTCCACGTCGTCGGTCTGCGTCGTGGTCATCGACTGCACGCGGATAGGGTTGTCGCCACCCACACCGACGCTGCCCACCATCACCTCTCGCGTCTTGCGCCGGGTGTAAGCGTAGGTATTGGGCACGTAAGGGTGCCTGGGTGTCTCCGCCGCCGATTTCAATATAACAGGCTCTCCGCCCGGAATTGTTATGCTCACTTTGGGTTACCTCTGGTCTGAAACGTGAAACGTGAAACGTGATGCGGCTTGCTGAACAGGGTGCGTGAAATAAGATTGCTCGCTTTGTGCGACCAAAGCCTCTCCCTGTCATCCTGAGCGCAGCGAAGGATCAGCAGCCCGTTCTTGACTCTTGATATTGAGGTACATGGTTCCTCTTGCCGCTCTCATCCTGTAAGTTGAGGACTCTCGCCTACCCACCTGATTCTTCGCTTCGCTCAGAATGACAGGGGGAGGCTTTGGTTCCGCGACATCAGGTAAGTCACATTCACCCACTCAGTACCACAAGCCAATCATGTTTCACCTTTCAACCTTGCCTACTATATATACGTACAAAATACCTCAGAAGTACAGCACTCAAGACTCTTTGTAGCCTTAGCACACCTGAAAGCCTCGCGGTTCTGTTTGGCGAAACGTGTGACACTCACCGCATCACGTTTCACGTTTCACGTTTCAGCCTCAGGCCTCCTCCGCTTTGCAGGCCGGGCAGACGCCGAAGAGGGCGAAATGGGCCAGGTTGGTGCTGAAGCCGTACTCTTTCCAGAGGCTGTCGCGCAATGGCTCGAAGAAGCTGTCTTCTACTTCGATGCGGGTGTCGCACCTCTCGCAGATGAGGTGGTGGTGGGGGTTGCCCGGCAGTTCGTACTCCATCCTGCCGCTGCCCATGTCGGTGACCACCACCAGGCCCAGGCTGCTGAGCAGTTCCAGCGTACGGTAGACGGTCGTCTTGTCGGTGGAAGGGTGCCTGTGGCGCACGCGGGCCAGGATTTCTTCCCCCGTCAGGTGCCCTTCATGCTCGCTGAGCACCTCGACCACACTCAGCCTGCGGGGCGTGAATCGGTGACCACGCGCGCGCAGTTCGCGGTCTATCTCCTCCACCCTGGAGTCGATTTTAGGGTCTCTTTTTTGGTCCGTCTTAATTGCCATATCCTGTTAATTATACCAGAGCGCGCTCCGCGGGGTGCGTTGGGGGTCAGCCGCCACTTGCCAGCAATGCCTGCACCTCTTCCAGCGTAGGTAAGGCTGGTATGGCCCCGCGCCTGGTGGTGGTCAATGCACCCGCGGCGTTGGCGAACTGCACTGCCTGGATTAGCTCCGTCTCTTCCAGGTCGCCGCGTATCAACTGATCCAGGTTGGGGAGTAGGCAAAACAGAAGCCCCGCCAGGAACGCATCGCCCGCGCCTGTCGTATCTACCGTCCGCACCGGGAAGCCGGGCACGTAGATGCTCATGCTCGGGGTGAAGACCGTGGAACCCTGTGTACCCTGCGTGATTGCCAGCAGCCGCAGGTTGTCGTGCCAGAGGTTCCGTGCCGCCTGCTCCAGGTCGTCCGTGCCGGTGAGGAACGCCGCCTCCTCCTCGCTGATCTTGATCAGGTTGGCGTGCTCCCAGCCGCGCATCATGCCCTCGCGTGCGGCCTCCGCCGAAGGCCACAGGTTGAGGCGCAGGTTAGGGTCGTATGAGACGAAGAGGCCGTTCTCGCGTGCGACGACTGCGGCGTGCAGGGTGGCCGAGGCGCTGGGTTCGGCGCCTAGAGTGATCGAGCCGTAGTGAAACACCCGCGCGCGGGCTATGTAGGGCACGTGTACCTCGTGCGGGGCGAACAGCATGTCCGCGCTGGGGTGGCGGTAGAACATGAACTCGCGCTCTCCATCCTCCCGGAGTGACACGAAAGCCAGCGCCGTGCGGGCCTCCTCGGTAAAGAGCAGGCGGCTGGTGTCTACCCCGTTGCCGTCGAGCACCAATTGCAGGAAACGCCCGAACTCGTCCTCGCCCAGCTTGCCGATGAACCCCGTGGAGATGCCCAGCCTGGCAAGCCCCACCGCCACGTTCGCGGGCGCGCCGCCGGGTGCCTTCTCAAAGGCGGGCGCTTCCATCAGCGTCACTCCCGACACGGTGGATACGAAGTCTATCAACATCTCGCCACAGGTGATTACGTCAGGCATCTGCGTCTCCGGCATTTGGGACTGGAGCTATTATAAGGCACGGCAGCGTCGCTCAGGTCCACTGCATCTTACGGGGCACAGGGCTTGCTCTCCCGCTTGCTAACAAGAGGATAGTCAACCGCCGGTAGTAGTGCGGCCTAACATTACAAGAAGCAAGCCAGGCAACACAAGTGGACGCATAAAATAGGAGGTGCCCAGAAATGCCGAGAATAGAAGCCGAGGGTTTTGAACCGATAGAGGTGCCGCATAGCACCCGCCTGGTGCGGGCGCTGGAAGACAACGGCGTGGACATACTGCATCGTTGCGGCGGCAACGCCAGGTGCACCACCTGCCGGGTTGAGTTCATACAGGGGGAGCCTGTCAGGATGACAGTGGCCGAGCGTAACAAGCTGGAAGAAAAGGAGCTACTGGGGCAGGTCCGGCTGTCGTGCCAGATAGAGTGCACCCACGACATGACGCTGCGCCCGGTCAACCTCTTCAGCCAGAGCGGCCTATCCGACCCCGGCCCGCAGCCTGAGGCCCATATCACCCCTGACCCGGAATGGATAGAAGCCCCACGCTCCCAGCCCGACATGCTGTGGGACCAGGCACAGCCGCCCTTGGTCCCATAGCGGCAGTTTGACAATAGCTTTAAGCAAGATAAGCAGCGGTAGCCAATGAGCGCCGCTGCTTATTTCTACCATCGAGTCGTACGTCTAACAGGTTGCCGGTCGTACTGCACCCAAAGCCCCGCCCTTGTCATTCTGAGCGCAGCGAAGAATCTCGTCCTCCAACGGATTATTCCCCTTTTCTCATGGGACTCTGTGGCTCCAGGAAAGGGGCAACTTGGGTGCTGAGGGACGAGATTCTTCGCTACGCTCAGAATGACAAGGGGGAGATGGTCCCAAAATTCAACTTCCTAACCACCCAGCGGATTCTCAGCGTAGCGAAGAATGACAAGGGCGGGGCTTTGGGTGCTCACGTCCTCCCCCTGCCTATTACGTCTTAGCCGTTCAGGGCGGGCATTACCTCGTTGATTAGCAACTCGGCGGTGGTGAGATTCGGGAAGCCCCCGCTGCCTAGCATGAAGTAGTCTACCCCTAGCTCGATAAATGGCTTCATCTGCTCGATTACCTGCTCGGGAGTGCCTACGAAGGCGTTACCAGCCTTCATCCGGCCTTGTGTGAGTTCCTCCACCGCCTCCTCGGTGGGGCCGACCGTGCAGCCCCCGAACCAGGTGCGGCGCAGCGTGGCGGTATCTCGACCTATCTCGGCGCAGGCCCGCTCGCATTCCTCCACCTGCGGGCGATAGTCCTCTATGGAGGTCCACGACACGTTCCACCAATCGGCGTGGCGGGCGATCAGGCGCAGCATCCTTGGCTTCGAGCCGCCAATCATGATCGTGGGAAGAGGGTCGGGCTTTGGCTCGCACCACGCCTCCTCTATATGGTAGTGCTTGCCGTGGAAGGTGGCGCGCTCCTCGGTCCACAGCGCCTTGACGATCTGCAACGTCTCGTCAAGCTGCTCGACGCGGGCACCCGCGGGTGGGTACTCGTAGCCGTAGGAGCGGTATTCGTCCTCCTTCCAACCTGCCCCCAGGCCCAGGATGAAGCGCCCTCCGCTCATGTACTGGAGGGTAGCGGACATCTTGCCCAGGTGCGCGGGGTTGCGGAAAGACTGGCAGAGCACAGCGTGGCCCCATCGGAATTGCGGGTTCAACGCCGCCTGGTAGGTCACCGCCGTCCAGCCCTCCATCAAATCGACCTCATCGAATTGCAGGTGGTCCACGAACCAGGCCGAGTCGTAATGCCCGCTGCCAAGCTCGGTCAGCCTGCGCACGTTGTCCATGTAAGCCCCGCTCTGCGTCTTGTCCCGCGAGCCGCTGGGTATCACCAGCCCAAATTGTATCTTGCCCATGCTATGCTGCTCCTCACATTCAAAGTTAGTCTCACTGTCCGCTCGTCTGTGTTATAGTGTAACCCTACGTAACTTAGCAATCCCGGTGCCCCAGCAATCCGCAATCCAAAATCCAAAACCCAAAATCCAAAATCAAGAAGAGGCTCTACATGGTGAACGCGCAGGTTTCGGCAAGCATAGACAGCCAGTGGGTGCGGTCGCAGTTCCCGTCGCTGGACATAGACCTGGACGGCAAGCCGGTGGTCTATCTGGACAACCCCGCCGGAACCCAGGTGCCCGCCCGCACGATGGAAGCCATCACCACCTACTTGAGTTCGGCCAACTCCAACGTACACGGTAGCTTCCTCACCAGCCAGCGCACCGATGCCATGATAGCTGAGGCGCGGCAGGGCATGGCAGCCTTCCTGGGTGCAGCCTCCCCGCGACAGATAGCCTTCGGCCCCAACATGACGACGATTACCTTTGCCATTAGCCGGGCCATAGGCCGGGACCTCAACCCTGGTGACGAAATCCTCATCACGGAGCTGGACCACGACTCCAACGTCAGCCCCTGGCGCGACCTGTCCGAGCGCGGGGTGATCGTCAAGCGGGTGCCCGTGCACCCGGACGACTGCACGCTCGACATGGAAGCGTTGGGCGAGTTGCTCTCACCCCGCACCAGCCTGGTGGCCGTTACATACGCTTCAAACGCAGTGGGCACGGTGCCCGACCTGCCGCGCATTGTCGAGATGGCGCACTCCGTTGGTGCTCTAGTGTGGGTGGATGCCGTTCACTACGGACCCCACGGCCCCATCGACGTGCAGGCGCTGGACGTGGACTACCTGGCCTGCTCGTCGTACAAGTTCTTCGGCCCGCACCTGGGCATCCTGTACGGCAAGGAGCACCTGCTGGAGAGGCTGCGGCCCTACCAGCTCAGGCCCGCTCCGCACACCGTACCGGAAAAGTTCGAGACCGGCACCAAGAACCACGAGTGCATAGCCGGGCTGGTCGGGACCCTGGACTACCTGGAGGAGCTAGGCAGGCGCATGGCCGGCCTTGCAGCCGGGTGCGGGCAGCGGGAAGCCCTGTCTGCCGCTATGCACGGCATCCGCGAGTACGAGAAGACTTTCACGGTCGCGCTGCTGGACGGCCTCCAAAGCGTGCCCGGCCTGCGCGTTTACGGCATCACCGACCCGACGCGCCTGGACGAGCGGGTGCCCACCTTCTGCTTCACGATAGAAGGGCATGACACCCCCGAAATCGGCCGCACGCTGGGAGAGCGTGGCATCTTCGCCTGGACCGGCAACTACTATGCTCTTGACATAATGGAGCGATTGGGGCTTGAGGGCAGGGGTGGTGCCGTGCGTGTGGGCGCGGTGCATTACAACACGATAGGGGATATTGAGCAATTGGTTGCTGCTTTGCGTGACATTACAAGTTAGGCAAACAGTCCCCGGACAGCAGGATTGGCCTGACGACTTCGCGGGCGCGTCTCACGTGAGCTTAAGCAGTCTTGTTCATTGAAATATCTACACAAAGCTGCTAGAATCCCAGACACGCTCCTGTATAAGTGGTGGCGTACTGCGATTCCACAGCGTGTGATGAGCGCGTTGAGTAAGATGCGACCTGGTAACTCAGTTGAAGTTCCCGCGTTACAAGAGCTGGCAAGGTCGCCTCTACTTCAAAAGGGATCGCAATACGGCGACGCGAACTTTTCGAGGGATTTACCCGATGCCAATTTATATTGCCTCCAGACGAGCCTTTATATTGGTCGCGCTTCTATGCCTTCTCATCACCGGCTGCAATAATCAGGCAGGTACCCAGCAGGACCTGCCAGTACCAGGTGCAGGAACACCCACGCCCGCCACCACTCCGACCGAGCCTCCTTGGGTGCCCGAACCTACCCACCCCATGATGGATGAAGTCTGGCAGCCGCCGGAGCCACACAAGCGGGTGCAATTCGCGCAGCCAACGGAGATTGCTGAATCGCCTGACGCGATGTTGGTTTATGAGGTAGCGGGGCTGGTAGGTAATGTTGGTTTCAAAGTAACAGTAGATGGTATGGCGGTGCTTGGAGGCTATCAAGGAGACTATACCACTTACCAACTTTCCACTGATGAGTTCAACCAGATCAAGCAACTGGTAGCAGCCGCCGACTTCCCCAATCTTGCAGGTAGATACTGGGAGGAGGACCCCCCTGGCGTCATCGCCGAGATACCTATCGTGACGATAACTTACATTGAAGGTGGCCGCGCTAAGGCGGTCGCTTTACGAGGCTCTGATCACACTCCGCAGGCTTTGCGCGACTTACAATCGACGCTCGAAAATCTGGTTGATAAGGTGCGGGAGGAGGGCACTCGACCTACCCGACCTGCTCGATTGGTCGGCTATTATCTGCAAGGTACAGCGTATACATGGTGGCTTGACATTGATGAGGAGGGAGGCCTCTATTATGATAGTGGCCCTGTCAATGACCATATGTCACCTGCGGACCTGGCGGCTTTGCGCGAGACGCTGGATGACATAAGCAGCCTCGGCAGCAACGAGTGGTTCACTGCACCGGATGATGTGCGTGACATTATTTTTATGGACGAGCATCGAGCCATCATCACCACCTACGCAAATGGAGAGCAGAAGCAGTGGATTAACGCGCTCTCGGGAGCTACCGTGCCTCAAGGATTGCAGACCCTCTTGGAGAAGCTTGCGGAAGTTTACGACAAGTATGCGCCTGGTACTTAGGATACGATAGTTTCGTCACGGACTTGCAGATGAAGATTACCAATCTCGTCAAGCGGAACAGGTACCAGGACTCGGTCACCTTAATGCAGGTGGCGGTGAAGCTGCGCGAGCTAGCCGGCATGGACGACGTGGCCCTGATGATGGGCACCGCACCCAACCTTGAACTCATGCGCGAGGCGGGCCTGCTGGACGACGGGGCGGGAGGCGCGGGGCCGAACGACCTCGTGGTGGCCCTGCGAGGCACCGAACAGACGGTAGAGGCGGCGCTCTCCATGCTGGACGACCTGCTCCGCAACGAGGTGGCGACGAGCGCAGGTGGGCAACGCGGTGAAGTGGTACCTCACAACCTCTCCGCTGGTCTTGCCGAATTACCAGAAGCTAACCTGGTGCTCATCTCCACGCCCGGCATCTACGCGGCGGCGGAGGCGCGTAAGGCGCTGCTGCATGGTAAGCACGTTATGGTCTTCAGCGACAACGTCTCTATCGAAGACGAGGTGGCGCTGAAGGGGCTTGCCGCGGAGCGTGGCTTGCTGCTGATGGGCCCCGACTGCGGCACGGCCGTCATCGGAGGGGTGCCGCTCGGTTTCGCCAACATGGTGCGCCGGGGCAAGATAGGGGTGGTGGGGGCCTCCGGCACCGGCATGCAGGAGGTCACATCGCTCATCGACCGCTACGGTGGCGGCATCTCCCACGCTATCGGCACCGGAAGCCGCGACCTGTCTAGGCATGTGCGGGCCGAGATGACGGTGGCGGGGCTGCGGGCGCTGCTGGCCGACCCTGCTACAGAGGTCGTGGTGGTGGTATCGAAGCCGCCCAGTCCCGCCGCGCTCGACCGCGTGCTGGCAGTCACGTCGGACGCCGAGAAGCCGGTTGTGCTCATGTTCGTGGGAATGCGCGCAGATTCCCAGCATTGCCTCGTCGAGACCGAGGGCAGCGGCAGGCAGGAGTTCGCTTCCACGCTGGAGGAAGCCGCCAGGGTCGCAGTTCGCCTGGCATATGGCCGCCAAGCCGAGGGTGTGCAGCTTTTGAGCGCGGAAGAGGATGCGGTGAACTCAGCCATAGCGTCTCTCAAGACCGAGCAGCGGTACTTACGCGGCCTCTTTTCCGGCGGCACCTTCTGCTATGAGGCGATGTGGCAAATGCAGGGCGCGCTCGATGGGCCGGTCTACTCCAACACCCCGATTTCTCCCGAATTCGCGGTCCCCAACGCGCACATCAGCCAGGGCCATACCTGCCTCGACCTTGGCTCCGACGAGTTCACCGTGGGTCGCCCCCACCCCATGATCGATTTCTCTACCCGCACTCATCGCCTGCTGCAAGAGGCCGCCGACCCGTCGGTGGCGGTGCTGCTCCTAGATGTGGTGCTTGGCTTCGGTGCGCACCCCGACCCTGCAGGGGAGCTTGCACCTGCCATCCGGCGGGCAATGGAGTTTGCGTCGAACGAGGGCCGCACCCTGCCTGTAGTGGTACACATTTGCGGCACCGAGGGCGACCCGCAGGGGCTTGAAAAGCAACGACAGACGCTGCTAGAGGCCGGGGCCATAATCGCTCCCAGCAACGCCGCCGCTGCTCAACTGGCCGCGAGAATAGCTAATCGCTCCCGTGGCTGAAACAGCGCCTTTACTCAATCAAATCGTGAAAGAGGGTTGTAGGGGCAGGCCCCCGCGCCTGCCCTCGGTGACAGGCGTACAATGGTGCAAATCTCCAACAAGGGCAGGCGCGGGGGCCTGCCCCTACAGTCTATACCTGTCTGCTATTTAGATGTCTCTCAACTGGAAGGCAAGTGGAGTACAGTCCTATGTCCAACAACATTGCTGACCTGCTGGGTAGCAGCCCCACTGTTCTCAACGTAGGCGTCAAGACGTTTGCCGAGACGCTGCAGCAAGTAGGCGCGACACACCTGCACGTAGATTGGCAGCCCCCTGCGCAGGGTGACCCCCAGGTAGGCGCGCTGCTCGGCAGGCTGGCGGACGACGACACACCCGGCGGCGTGGGCGCGCGCATAAAGGCGGCCAACGAAGAGGCGCTCCAACGCATACTCGCCGCCGACCCGGTGTGGGAGGACGTGCGCCCTGCCCGCGAAATATGGCCCGATATGGACGAGCTTGTGCTCTATCACTCCGGCCCGCCCATCGAATGGAGCCGCATGTGTGGCCCCATGCAGGGCGCGGTGATCGGGGCAATCATGCTCGAAGGTTGGGCAGGGGACGAGGGTAGAGCCCGGAGCATGGCGGAGGCTGGAGAGGTGTGGTTCGAGCCTTGCCACCATCACGGCGCGGTCGGCCCGATGGCGGGGCTGGTGTCGCCCTCTATGCCGATGTTCGTGGTGCGCAACGCCGACCGGGGCAACTACGCCTATTCCTCCCTCAACGAGGGCATGGGCAAGGTGCTGCGCTATGGTGCTTACGCGCCGGAGGTGCTGGCCCGACTACGCTGGATGTGCGACGTGCTGGGGCCGACACTGCAAGTTGGCATCAGGGCGCTGGGCAACGTGCCCCTCAAACCGCTCATGGCCCAGGCGCTCCAAATGGGCGACGAGTTGCACAACCGCCACGTCGCCGCCACCTCCCTGCTGTTCAAGACGCTGGCCCCGGCCCTCATCCGCGCCCTGGACGACCGCGAAAGGGCAGCCTCCGCGCTCGACCCCATCGCCGCTAACAACTACTTCTTCCTCAACCTGGCTATGGCTGCCTGCAAGGCCATGCTCGACAGCGCGCACAACATACCCTACTCCACTGTAGTGGTCACAATGGCCCGCAACGGCGTGGACTTCGGCATTCGCGTGGCGGGCACGGGCGACAGGTGGTTCACAGGTCCGGCGGCGGTACCGGACGGCGTCTACCTGCCAGGCTTCACCGAGGCAGACGCCGCGGGCGACATAGGCGACAGCGCCATCACCGAGACGGCGGGGCTGGGCGGCTTCGCTATGGGTGGCGCGCCCGCGGTAGTGAAGGTGGTCGGCGGCACCCCCGACGACGCCCTGAACTTCACTCGTTCGATGCACACCATCACCCTCGCCCAGAACCAGAACTGGACCATGCCGGCGCTCGGCTTCGCGGGCACCCCCACCGGCATAGACGTGCGCAAGGTGCTCGACACCAACACGCTGCCCATCATCAACACCGGCATCGCCCACAAAGAAGCAGGCGTGGGCCAGGTTGGTGCGGGTCTCGTCCGCCCGCCCGCGCAGTGCTTTACCGAGGCCCTCAAGGCGCTGGCTGAGACGATTCTGTAGGGACCAAAGCATCTGCCCGAGGGTGATACTATGCAGCACTTCACGGCAATATCGGCTGGACCCGAACTAGCGCAATTCGCAGGCAAGCAGGGGCAGGTGTTGGCCGTGTTGAGCAACGCCGTCTATCTGCGCTGTGAAGGAGGGCAAATCATTGGCATCACCGGGCAGGCTGCGGAAGATGGGCCTTTTACCGTGCGTGTCAGCGATATTGACGCGCTCATACAGTTGCTAAAGGGTCGCGAGAGTCTCACCTTCACCTGCACAGGGGCATTCCTCGAATTGTCGGGCCTGGCAACGCTCGACCTATCAGGCGCGCGGCCGTGGGACGCTAGCCTGCCCGGTGAGGTCGCGGACACTATCGTGCGCGTCAAGGCTGTAAGGACGCTTCTCAGCTTATTACAGGGAGGTTGGTGCAGCAACGGCGCGTGCGGCCTGTCATCCTACCTTTTCGGGGCGCACCGCAGCCTGCCGGTACTAAGCGAAATGCCCAGGTTCAGGACCAACGCTCCTGCAAGCGACATGCTCCTGCGCCGACTCGCGGACAGGGTGACAAACTTCCAGGTCGCGGCCAGCGAGTTGGAAGCTCAACCCGCGTCACAGGCTTTGGTCAGCCTGCTCGGGTTGGGTGCCGGACTAACTCCTTCGGGCGATGACATTGTGGCCGCTATACTGGCGACACTCGTTTGGCAGGCCAGTCTGGGCACTATACCCGCTGACTTTGCCCGGTACCAGGTGGAGGCTATACAGAACGCGGCACCGGGCAGGACCAACGACATCAGCGTTCGTCTCCTCTGGCACGCGGGCGACGGCCTGCTGTACGCACCCGCGGTGGAGCTTGGCGCTGCCTTGCTCGCGGGTGATGCAAACTCGGTCGCAGGCCCCGCCCGCCGCCTGCTGTCCATCGGCCACAGTTCGGGCGCGGATCTGGCGACCGGGCTGCTGGCGGGCGTCGTAGCGGGAATAGAGATCGAGTCGAGAAGCAAGGTGCCGAGCTACTGATGACCTACAGCTCCTTCGCCCAGGACAAAGACTCGCCGGATATCGCCTGGCGGCCGACGCCTGAATACCTCGAGCGGAGCCGCCTTCGCCGCTTCATGCTGCGGCATGGTCTCGGCACGTTCGGCCAGCTAGTCGAGCGTTATAGTGCCGACCCCGCATGGTTCTGGCAAGCGGTCGTGGAAGACCTCGACCTGGAGTGGTACGAGCCTTACACCCAGGTGCTGGACCTGTCGCGAGGCGTCGAATGGGCGCGGTGGTTCGTTGGCGGCAGCTACAACTACGTGCGTGATGCTGTGGACAAGCACGCGAATGGCCCCCTGTCCGAGGCAACTGCAATCGCGTGGGAGGGCGAGGACGGCGAGGTCTGCAAGCTCACCTACGCGGAACTTTACCGGCAGGTGAACCAGGCCGCCAACGCCCTGCGCTCGCTGGGCATAGGGCGCGGCGACCGGGTGGGCGTGTACATGCCGATGCTGCTGGAAACGGCGGTTGCAGTACTGGCGATCTCCAAGATAGGCGCAATCTACACCCCCATCTTCTCCGGTTATGGTGGCACTGCCGTGGCCTCTCGCCTGCAAGATTGCGGGGCAAAGCTGCTGGTGACGGCCGACGGATTTTATCGCGGCGGTAAGTGGGTGCCCATGAAAGTGGCCGCCAACGAAGCCGTTACCGCCTCGCCAACAGTGGAGCACATGCTGATCGTCAGCAGGCACGGCGATACCCAAGCCAGGGGTGTACCCTGGACGCCAGGCAGAGACGTATGGTGGCATGAACTGGTGGGCGGGCAAGCAGAAGAGTGCGAGACGGTCAGGACCGCTGCCAACGAGCCGTACATGATCATCTACACGTCGGGCACCACCGGCAGGCCGAAGGGCGTGGTACACCTGCACGCTGGCTTCCCGGTCAAGGCGGCGCAGGAACTGGCCCACTGCTTCGATTTGCACCAGGGCGAGGTGCTCTACTGGATAAGCGACATAGGCTGGATGATGGGGCCGTGGGCCATCACAGGCTCGCTCATGCTGGGGGCGACCTGCTTCCTGTACGAAGGCTCCATCAGCCACCCGCAACCCGACCGCCTCTGGTCGCTGGTCGAGCGGCACCGCATCACCCACCTCGGCATCTCGCCCACAGCCGTGCGCTCCCTCATGGTCCAAGGCGACCACTGGGTGCAGGCCCATGATTTGAGCAGCCTCATGTTCCTTGCCGGGGCGGGCGAGCCGTGGAACCCCGGTCCGTGGCAGTGGCTATTCGACGTGGTGGGCGAGCGTAAGCGTCCCATAATCAATTACTCAGGCGGCACGGAGGTATCGGGCGGCATACTTAGCTGCAACCCCCTGCTACCCATCAAGCCTTGCGCGTTCAGCGGCCCTGTCCCCGGCATGTTGCCCGACGTGGTGGATGCCGAAGGTCGCTCAATTCTCCACGCCGTAGGAGAGTTGGCCTTGAAGCTGCCTTGGGTGGGTAAGACGCAGGGCTTCTGGGGCGACGAGGACCGCTACATAGACGCCTACTGGTCGCGCGTGCCCGGCCTCTGGGTGCACGGCGACTGGGCGCGCGTGGACGAGGACGGCTTCTGGTACATCCTGGGACGCTCTGACGACACCATCAAGGTAGCGGGCAAGCGCGTCGGCCCCGCCGAGGTGGAGTCCGCCGCTGTGTCGCACCCTGCCGTGGCCGAGGCAGCCGCTATAGGCGTGCCGGACGCCCTCAAGGGCGAGTCGTTGGTGGTGCTCGTAGCCTTGCGCGCCGGACACGCGCCAGGCGAAGGGTTGCGGCAAGAAATCGAATTGTGCATAGTAGCTCACCTGGGCAAGTCGCTCAAGCCCCAGGCCCTCAAGTTCGTAACCGAGCTACCACACACCCGGAACGGCAAGATGCTGCGCCGCCTCGTCCGCCAGGGCTACCTGGGCGAGCCTCCCGGCGACCTATCGGCTCTGGAGAACCTGTCGGCGTTGCAGGCGGTGGCGGATGCCACCTAGCTGTCGCCTCAAACATGTAGTTATGGGAAATCGGCACCCAAAGGTGGCCCCTGTCATTCTGAGCGTAGCGAAGAATCTCGTCCAACAGCACCCAAGAAGCCCTTTTCCTACAGCCACAC
>JALZHG010000007.1:25833-78673 GCA_030914045.1 Chloroflexota bacterium
TCCCGGTGAAGGACGAGATTCTTCGCTACGCTCAGAATGACAAGGACCGACTATGCCGCTGGAAATTCAGCACTGCTATCTTATAACAGGCTACAAGAAAGTCAGAAAGTGGCTTCCTTAACCCAGGATCACACACAAGGAGCGCCCAATGGAACTGTCCGGCACTCACACCATCAAAGCCCCACAAGCCCTTGTCTGGAAGGTGCTCACCGACCCTGAGACGCTGCGCCGCACCCTCCCTGGCTGCCAGCGCTTCGATTCCCAGGAGGACGGCAGCTACAACATCACCATGAGCATCGGCATTGCCGCCATAAAGGGCACCTACACCGGCACCGTGCGCCTGCTCAACGAAAAGCCGCCCGACTCCTACAGCCTCAAAGTCTCGGCCAAGGGCGGCGTGGGCTTCATCGACGGGCAGGGCGACTTCGTACTAACCCCAGCCGAAGACAACGGCGACCACACCAAGCTGTCCTACACGGGTCAGGCGCAGGTCGGCGGCAAAATAGCCGGAGTCGGCCAGCGCCTGCTACAGGGTGGGGCTAACCTGGTGATTGGGCAGTTCTTCCGGGCGTTGGACAAGGAGGTCGCTCAAAGCGAAGGTAACATGGCTCAGGGCGACGGTTCGTAGCGGACGCTCCGCCTGGCGTTCAAGTTTCAATCATCGCCAGTCACGCGCCGGTATTCGTGGCTTTTTACTTTCAGGTTCATCCGAGGTTTACCAGCACGATCCGTCCAGGTGACGTCGAATACTATCCAACCGTCCTCTTGAGGGTAAATCTTGCTCACCGGGAAGTTGTTTATGTACATGCGATCTCTCTTGTCGCCTGTGTCGTCCCAGGTTAGCATAACACCGCCTATGGCCTTGCCCTCCAGATCATAAGCCCGTATCCTTGCCATCTGCTTGCTCCTTTATATGGGATTGCCTCTCGTAGAGACTGAAGGTGGCTAACCGCTGTTTACCCCACGACACCGATTATACCTGTGGGAACATAGCCTCCAACACACGCGCTATCCCCAACAACCGCTCCTCGTCCCATCGCTTGCCCACCACCTGCACCCCAATGGGCAAACCGTTCGCGTCCTTCCCGATGGGCACCACCACGACCGGGTGCCCCGTAAAGTTGAACGGCGCGGTGTGCCCTATGGCGCGCCAGTAGTTCACCGTTTCCCCCTCCACCTCTAAGGGGGTGTTGGTCGGACAATGGGGAAAGGCCGTGACCATGCACACCGGACAGAGCAGCGCATCCCATTCTCCGAAGAACTCTTCCCAGGTGCTGATGATGGCATCGCGTCGGTGTAGGGCGGTGTACAGTTCCGGCACAGATGGGACTTCCTCGTCGAGCGCTTCGTCATAGTCCATCACTTCGGAGAGCACGGTCCTCGTCCTTGCAATCTCACCGAAGTCCACGCCCGGCAGTTTCTCCTCAACCAGCGCCCCGGCACGCTCTAGCTCGGCAGCCACGTTGTGCAGCGCCTCCCGTATCGCCCCGACAACCGGCACGCCCGGAAAGGTCGGTGCCCAGGCGATACGTAGCTCCCCCGGCAGGAGGTTCGGCACCTCCCGCAGAGGGATAGGGGGCACGGCGTGGTCGCGCCCGTCAGGCCCGGCGATGATGCGGAAGGCAAGCTCCAGGTCTTCCACGCTGCGGGCGAGAGGGCCTATAGACCACATGTTGCGGTGGCTGCGCACCACACCCGGCAGGTCGGGGATGTGGCCGTGCATCGAGACCCGGTACTCGGTCGGCTTGAGACCGTACACGCCGCAGAAGTGCGCCGGGATGCGTATGGAGCCTGCCAGGTCGCTGCCGACTTCCAGCGGCGTCATACGTGCAGCCAGGGCAGCCGCTGCCCCACCGCTCGAACCGCCCGGCGTGCGCGCAAGGTCGTACGGGTTGTTAGTGCGGCCAAAGAGGTCGTTATAAGACTGGATGTCACGCAGGCGCGGCGAGACGTTGGTCTTGCCGATGATGATCGCCCCTGCCTCCTTCAGCCGCGCCGCCACGGTGCCGTCCTCGGTGGGGACGTAGTCTGCGAGGGGAGGGTGACCCGATGTGGTGCGCATGCCCGCCGTGGAGTGCCCATCCTTCAACGTCATCGGCACCCCGTGGAGCGGCCCCCACAACTCGCTCCGGGCCAGGGCAGCATCACTCTCCGCGGCACGCCTGCGCGCCCCCTCTTCATCCAGCGTTACAATCGCGTTCAAGGCAGGATTGCGCTCGGCTATCCGCGCCAGATAAGAGTCTAGAACCTCAACAGAGGAGGCCCGTCCCTCGCGGATGGCAAGGGCCAGTTGGGTGGCTGTGAGAGAGGTTAGGTCTTGCATGTTTTAGGAATCAGATGCATGACTGGCGGTGCATGTTCACAGAGGGAATCAATGCCGTGCCCAAGTAGATAGTTCCCTGCCTCGTCTTACAGTACCAAAGCTCCACCCTCGTCCTACAGGTTTATTTGGGTGGGTCAGTCACCAGAGCAGTGAGTTCTGCGCTACGGGGTGGGAATGCCTTCTGAGTGATTTTGCCTGGCTTCTTCCACCAACTGCCACAATCTGCTGGGACTCAGTGGTATCTCCCTTATCTCCAGCTCCACATCAGCAAAGGCGTTGTCTAGCGCCTGGGCGTATAAAGGACCAACCGGGATGGCCCCCGCCTCGCCTGCGCCCTTCACGCCCATCGGGTTCAGCGGCGACGGAGTCTCCTCATGCCCGACTTCGATGCGCGGCACGTCGGTGGAGGTAGGCAGCAGGTAGTCCATGAAGGAGGCGTTTTGCAGTTGCCCGCTGCTGTCGTACACCAGTTGCTCGAAGAAGGCGTTACCGATGCCCTGGGCCACCCCCCCGTGCACCTGCCCCTCCAGGATGAGCGGGTTGAGCACCGTGCCGCAGTCGTGCACCACCACATAGCGGTGCACCTTCACGTCGAACGTCTCAGGGTCCACTTCGAGGATAATGGCATGCGCTCCACAGGCCGTGGCTTGCATCGGCGGCCCGAAATAGGCGGTGGCCTCCAGCCCCGGCTCCGTCCCCGGCTTGACCGCGCCCCGCAACGGGTTCGCCCTCGCAGCCAGTTCCGACAGACTTATCTTAGCACCAGGCTGCCCCTTGACCTGCGCGTAGCCGCCTTGCAGCTCGATGTCATTGTCGGCCGCTTCCATCATCTCGGCTGCCAGCCTCTTGGCCTTCTCGGCCACCATACCGGCGGCGGCGTGCACGGCGGAACCGGCCACGGTGGCCCCCCGGCTGGCGAAGGTGCCCGTGCCCCAGTTGAACTGCCCCGTATCGCCAGTCGAGACCAGCACGTCCTCAAGAGGCACGCCCAGCATGTGCGCGGCTATCTGGGCGAAGACGGTGTAGTGCCCCTGCCCCTGCGTGCCCACGCCCGTAACCACCGTCACCTTGCCGGTAGGCTCCACCTGTATGCGCGCGCCCTCGTAGGGGCCGATGCCGGTGCCTTCCACGTACATCACCAGCCCCATGCCCACCCGCTTGCCCTGGTCGCGCAGCCGCTGCCCCTCTCCCTGCTGGAACTCGTCCCAGCCGATCATCGCTTTGGCCTTGTCCAGCACCGGCTCGTAGTTGCCGCTGTCGTAGGTCAGGCTGGTGAAGTCCTGCGCGATAATGACGTTGTTGTAGGGGAACTGGTCAGGCTGGATGAAGTTGCGGCGGCGCAGTTCCAGCGGGTCTATGCCCAACTCTTTGGCAGCCGCGTCCAGCAGTCGCTCTATCACGAACACACCATGCTGGCGGCCCGCGCCCCTGTATGGGGTGACGATGATCTTGTTAGTGAACACCGCCTTGAACTCTGTGTAGTAGTTGGGCACGATGTAGGGGCCGAGCAGGTGGGTCTGCGTGTTGAGGGGCACGGTCAGGCCGTAGGGGTCGTACGCGCCGTTGTCGTGCAGGAACACGTCTTTGACACCCAGTATCTTGCCGTCCCTGGTGAGGGCGATCTCGGCCTCATGCACCTGCCCGCGCTCGTGCGTCATGGCGAGGAAGTTCTCCAGCCGGTCCTCGATCCACTTGAGGGGCCGGTTCAGCTTAATCGCCGCCCACGGCACCAGCGTCTCTTCGGGGTAGAACATCATGATCTTGGGGCCGAACCCTCCGCCCACGAACGGCGCGACCACCCGCACCTGCCGCTCCGACAGGCCAAGCATACCGGCCAGCCCGTTGCGTATCGGTATGGGAGCCTGGGTGGAGTCCCACACCGTAAGGTGGCGGGCAAGTTGGTCCCATTGCGCGACAACTCCCCTCGTCTCCATCGGTGCCGCCGTGCCCCGGTCATAATCGAAGTGTCGCGAGATAACAAGGTCGGCCTGGGCGCGCGCCGATGCGTAGTCGCCCTTAGTCTGGATTACATGCGCCGCCAGGTTCGAGCCGACGTCCTCATGCACCAATGGCGCGTCTTCGTCCAACCCGGTTTCCACCCTCACCACGGCGTCTAGCGGCTCGTAGTCTATCATGACGGCATCAGCCGCGTCTTCGGCAAGATAGCGGCTCTCGGCCACTACCATGACTACTGGCTCGCCCACGTAGCGCACCTTGTCCCGCGCTAGTTGCCCACCAGTCCGCTGGTTGAACAGCACGTACTCGGCGGGAGGCGGCGGCACTAGCAGGGGAGAAGGCTGCCAGTAATCGCCCAAATCGGCAGCCGTGTAGACCGCGATTACCCCCGGCATCTCCCGCGCCGCCGATACGTCCACGCTCAACAGCCGCGCATGGGCGTAGTCGCTCCGCTTGAACGCCACATGCAACATCCCCGGTATGTGCACGTCGTCCACAAACAGCGCCTGTCCCGTCAGCAGCCGAGGATCCTCATTCCGCTTCACACGCGCACCAATCATATTCTCTCCTTCGGAGAGAATTCTTAATTCTTAATTTTTTAATTCTTAATTGGCTTTCTAAGCAGTAGCTTCTTGGCCGCCAAGTTGGGATTGGACTCCTAATTAAGAAGTAAAAATTAAGAATTAAGAATTCCTACAGCATTCCCGCTTCCCCTTGTACGTCGGCTTCCTGGGCGGGGGTGGTGATGCCGTCGCGGCGTTTGGCGGCGGCTAGTTGGACGGCGTCTACTATGTGCTGGTAGCCGGTGCAGCGGCAGATGTTGCCGGAGAGGGCCAGGCGTATCTCCTCTTCGGTAGGGTCGGTGTTTTCCTCAAGGAAGGGCATGAGGGTCATCAGTATGCCGGGGGTGCAGAAGCCGCATTGCAGGCCGTGGGCTTCGTGGAAGGCGGCCTGGATTGGGTGCAGGTCGTCAGGGTCGCCCGACAGCCCCTCAACGGTCATCACGCTATGCCCGGTTGCCTGCACAGCGAAGGTGAGGCAGGAGCGCACCGGCACCCCGTCGAGCAGCACCGTGCAGGCCCCGCACACCCCGTGCTCGCAGCCTACATGCGTGCCGGTCAGCCCAAGCTCGTGCCGCAGGAAGTCGCTGAGCAGCAATCGCGTCTCGACCTGGCGGCTGTAGCTCTGGCCGTTCACTTCTACATCAACATCATGGTTCATCTAGCTTCCTTAAGCTCCGTTCGCCCTTTGTACCGCCCGTGTAAGGGTACGCCGAGCCAGCACCTTGCTGAGGTGCATACGGTACTCAGCCGTAGCGTGAATGTCCGCCTGAGGGTCTATATCGGCTGTGACGGCCTCGGCGGCGGCACGTATCGCCTCTTCCGTAGGGCGCTGGCCCCTCAGCACATCAGACGCCGAGAGTGCCACAACGGGCATGTCACCAACGGACAGGAACACCAGCCTACATTCTGCCACCGTGCCGTCATCCCCCAGCGTGACCACGGCAGCCGCACCTACCAGCGCATAGTCGCCGTGCCTGCGGGCGAACTCCTCAAAAGCGGTGCCCGCCCTGCCCGGCAGGGGCGGTATCTCTACCTCCACCAGCATCTCGTCAGGCTCAAGCGCTGTTGTGAAGAGGCCCAGGAAGAAGTCGCTTGCCGGTATCCAGCGGTCGCCGCCAGCGTTCTGCACCCGCACCTGGGCGTCCAGGGCCACAGCCAGGGCGGGCAATTCGGCTGCCGGGTCGGCGTGGGCCAGAGAGCCGCCGAACGTGCCCCGGTTGCGTATCTGCGGGTGCGCTATAAAGGGCATCGCCTCGGCAATCAGCGGCGCGCGTTCGGCCACGATGGGGCTGCGCTCCACAGTCCGGTGTCGGGTCATAGCGCCCACGAGCAGCCCGCCACCCTCAGCCGGTGTGATGCCAAACAGGTCGTCCACGCCGTTGAGGTCCACCAGGATAGAGGGCTGGGCCAGCCGGAAGTTCATGCTCGGCACCAGGCTCTGCCCGCCCGCCAGCACCTTAGCCTCGCCCGCGTACTCCGCCAGAAGCTCCAAAGCCTCCTGCCGGGTGCGCGGCGCGTAATACTCGAATGGGGTGGGTTTCATGGGGTTCTGAAACGTGGCTCTGAAACGTGAAACGTGAAACGTGATGACACTTGTGAGACTCGGTTCGTGATTTACGCCTCTGTTCCTATAGCCGCATCACGTTTCACGTTTCACGTTTCAGAATTACTTCTCTTCCACAAATGCAACTATCCGGGCGAACGCCGCCTCACCGCCTTTGAAGCGGAAGGGGAAGCAGCCTAGCCACACGCGCTGGTCCAGCACCTCGTCCACCTGGCCGCCTACGTTCTCGGCGTGGAAGACGCCGCGGGGGAAGAGCAGCGTGTGGGTGCACTGGTAGTCTTCCATCCAGGGGAACGCTTCGTCCATGCTCATGCCTATTTTGGCCTCAACCTCCGGTACGAGATCGGGGCGGGCGACGCGTACTTTGGTGTTGAAGGGGTGGTCGGTGGAGATGGCGTCAATAGCCATCCAGCGGATGCCACGGTCGAGTACCCAGTCGCAGAACTCGCGGCGAGGGCCGGGGTGGCGCAGGAACGAGCGGGGCAGGTCGGGCGGCTCGTTGTTGTGGACCTTGTACCAGTCCTCGTTGTAGTAGTGGTGGTACCCGGTGTGTATCACCAGGATGTCGCCGCGCTCGATCTTGATGCCGGTGTCGCGCTCCCACTGCTCGAAGTGCTGCGAGCCGTAGATGTCGTAGTCGCCTATGCCGTACTTGCTGAGGTCCACCACGCAGGCGGGGCCGAAAAGGGTGTCAATGGGGATGCCCGCGATGTCGGGTCCGGGGTCGAAGAAGTGGTAAGGCGAGTCGAGATGGGTAGCGATGTGGTTGGTGCTCGAAATGTGCTGGGCGTTCACACCCTCGAAGGCGATCTTCTTGACCCACTTGATGGTCGGACCCTCGTAGAAGGCGAACGGCGGCGAGTCCATACTGAAGTTCTGCGACAGGTCCAGCACTTTGACCTTGCTGAGATCGTAAGGCACGTACATTAGGCACACTCCCTTGTGTAGTCATCTTAAACAGGCACACGGCCCGCATGTAAGCGGCAGCGGGCGGCAGAATGCGCCTATTATACAACAAGAAAGCCCCATATGTAACATAATGTTTGCTCGGAAATGAGGTTATTGTTGACATTCGCAGCAGGTTGGCAATGGGGTCTAGGAACCTGCATACCTGCGTTTCCCACTAATCCTGTAGAATGTATAAGACTACGACCAAGTTAGAGGGGAGACAAGTCAAATGGCTAAAGAGCAACATGACCAGACAACGGCCAGGACGCCCTTACCCATCACGCAATTCGGTGACCCAGTCCTTCGCCTGCGGGCCAGAGAGGTAGGCCCCGCGGAGATCGGCTCGCCCGAAATCCAGGACATCATAGAGGACATGGTAGCGTCCCTGGCCGCAGCCGGTGGGGCGGGGCTGGCGGCCCCACAGATCAGCGTGTCGCGGCGCATCGTCATCATCAAGTACCCGGCCATGAACCGCGTGGGGTATGGAGAGATCGAGGAAATGCCTCTGCTGGTGCTTATCAACCCTGAGATCGTCTACGCCTCCGAGGAGACCCGACGGGCACCGGAAGCCTGCCTGTCGATAAACACCGCCGACGGGGGCAGGTACGAAGGGGTGCTGGAACGCCCGGATAGGGTGCGCGTGCGTGCCTACGACCGCACGGGCAAAGAGTTCACGGTAGACGCCGACAAGTTCCTGTCGAGGGCATTGCAGCATGAAGTCGACCACCTGGAAGGCATCCTCTTCACCGACCGCATACGCGAACTCAAAGACCTGCGCATCGTTCGACCCGTAGAGGCAGGCGACCCCGTCTTGCAGGGGAACGTGCATCTTTCGCAGGTGCCCGTCGCGCTGTAAGAACCTTCACCAACATGTTTTCTAGACAAACAAGAAAGCTCTGACAGGTCATCATCAGAGCTTTCTTGTTTGTGTAAGTCCTGGCTGGTACTTTGTAGCCCGCGCATGTCGCTTGATAGTGAGATTGTCTTACCCCGTCCGCTCTGTCTATTTAGGCAGGCTCCAGGCGTTCAGATAACCGCCTGAGACCCAGTAGATAAATCCGTGTGCGACCGCTACCCCCGTATAGCTTCTGCCGGCGTGTTCGGGTTTCAGCGTACGTAGTAGCCGACCATCACTCACGCTATATATAGACAGCCCGGCGGGCCCAGCATCGGCAAAAATAAGGCCATTCGCGATCGCTAGATTACCGTGGAGTGGTCCCACCTTCATTGGGGGCCGGATATCCGTGCCTGTCGCCGGGTCCACTACGTAGAGCGTCCCATCTCTACCGGTCAAAAAGAGCGTGCCACCTTCTCCCGCTGTGGGATCGTAGGCCGCGAGCATGCCGATTGAATACACTCCAGCCCGCGACCAGATAGCGCCCTTGTTGACATTTTCCAGTTCGTACGCGTAGAAGTGGTCGTCCTTGTGACTGGCACCAACCAGCAGACGGTTGGTCCGGTCGTGGAAAATGACTGGAGAGGACGCAAAATCATAATCGCCGCTGGTCAGGCCCTGCTGGTCGTCCCCGGTAATCTCGAGACTCAGCGGGTCCAGCGTGATCATGGCGCGGTTGTAGGGTCCATTGTAACCGTGCGTGTCCTCGCCGGTCGTTACCGCAAGCACGTTTCCACGCGGGCTGAGCGCCGGTGAGTTCCATTTGCCCCCGCCCGCGCTGGTATCGGGCACAATGTATCGCCTCGTCACAACCTCCCCACTGAGCATGTCCACGGCGCGTAGCTCGCCCCGCACTGGCGGATTATCGCAGTATGAAGCGACCCCCAGATACGCACGTCCATACGCTAGCAAGGGCGACTCCCAGGCAAATCCACTGTGGCCCACATCGAGAGCTTCTCGCCACAACCTCGCGCCGGTCTGAGCGTGCAGGCCATAGTAGGCATCATCGCCTCCACCAACGGCCAGGACGGTGCCCGATATTGCCGCAGTGGAGCCGATCCCTACGTTCTCGCAGTCTGCCTTGTACCCCAGGTCAGCCGCCCATGCAGGTGCGCCCGTTTTCGCGTCAAAGGCAAAGAAGTTGGGACCAGTAGCTACGCTGCTGCCCACGTACACACGCCCACCCGAGACGCTGGGCGTGCTGGAGGAAGGCTCGCCGTTGCTCCCCAGGAAGACCTGCCAGCGGGAGACCAGTTGCCCCACGTTATCCTGGCTGATCAAAGTCTCGTCGGGGTTGTAACTGGTGTGCTGGGGGTCGTGCCCGTACATCGGCCAGTCGCCCCCTGTACCGCCTTCGTTCTGCGCGGGCACTGCCGTAGGACTTGGCCCGGGCGCGTTCGGCGCATACTTCTGGTTGTACTGAGTAGTGCCCAAAAGCGAGAGCAGCACATCGTACGGTGGCTGGTTCTCAGGGTGCAACTCAAACACCGCACGCTCGAAGTACTGCACCGTGTACTCCTTACCATTTGTGGCGGATACTTCCTGGAACTCATCCGAGATAGGGTAGCCCTGCTGGGCCAGTCCGCCATGAGTGTTCCAATATTCGAGGAAGCGCCCGCCCAGGCGATGCCCTGTCTGTGGGAAGGAGACGGAGCCGGGAGATGTATTGGGGGACTGGCCCGGCGCGCCCTGTGGGTACCGTTGCTTGTAGAAGGTTACACCTAGCAGCGAGAGCAAGACGTCGTGGGGCGGTGCGTTCTCAGGGTGCATCTCGAAGACGGCCCTCTCGAAATACTGCACAGTGTAGGTCTTGCCGTTTATGGCGGATACTTCCTGGAACTCATCCGAGATAGGGTAGCCCTGCTGGGCCAGTCCGCCATGAGTGTTCCAGTACTCCAGGAACTTTCCCCGCAACGTCTTCCCTGTGGAGGGGAACTGCACTGCATCACCCTGGGCGAAGCCCGTGGTCAACGCAGAAACTTGTAGAGTAACCAGGACCATACAAAGTGTCAGGATCGCAGATAAAGCTAAACCGGGTCGTGGCCTTTTCATGGTTATATGTCCTTGCATAAAGTAGAAATGCCATGTTCTGGCTCAGGCATGGGCTCACAGATTGCCTTGTTTTATCAGTTCCTGATAGGAAACACAAGGCTGATCTACGCGAGCAAGTGGGACCCTCCAGCAGATAGCATGTCGTGCCTGGGAACTGTGGGCAGTTGAGCGCCCGCTAGTATAGCAAAAAGGCCCAGTTCCAAGAACCTGAGCCTGAGATTGTGTATGAATTCTAAACGTTTACGAGTTAGGGCGCAAGGATGCGAACGTCAATTTACTCACTTACTGGTCCAGTGAGGTCTCATGCGTCCAAAGAGCGTGGGGCCTATTTCCTTCGAACGTAACAACCTACTTATGCTCTCTGGATGAGAGCCTTAGCGGCCGCGCGCTTGGCGGCAGCCGCACGCTGTTCTACCTGCTTCACCAGCCGGTCAAGCGTGTTCAACCTGACAGCAGCAGCTACATAGACACGGTCAGCTTCAGTTTTTGCGGCAAGCGCCTGATCCAGGCTTCCCCTGGCGTCGCGCCATTCGCTTTCCAATTCAGCGCGAGTCATGTCTTTGGAGTCTGCGATGATAGTTTCTCTTCTTGTGAGGGTTATCATTTGGTATCCTCGCGCCATGCGCTATATAGCTCAAGAGACACAGCATCATACCAATGATGGCTGCGACTGAGATGGTTTGTCGATTTGTCGAGATGGTGCGGCGAACTACCATGTTAGAACAGGTGAACTCTGGTGCATCGAGTCCGCAGGCTTAATAAGTGTATCCTCTAGAGTGGTGGTTTACTAGAGACCCAAGTCCCCGATTGGGCAGACAAAGGTCCTTAGCCCCATCGCCCGCCCCCGGTCAGTCCGCTTAGTCTACGTTCTCCCTGAGTATCAATGTCTCCCTGTCGCGAGCCGCCCAGGTTGTTGCAACACAACTGTGCAGGAAATCGGGGAGGCTTGTAAAGCCAGGATCGGAAAGTCCGGCTGGAGTGTTCGCAGGCGGGGTAAGAGTTTGCACATCCATCTGTAAGAAAATATCTACCAGGTGTGGGTCAAACTGCTTCCCGCGCTGACCGCGGATTTCCTCGACAGCTTTGTCGAGGGGCCAGGCGTCCTTGTACGGCCGCTTGTGGGTGAGGGCGTCAAATGCGTCTGCGAGAGCAACAATCCTGCCCACTCTCGGAATAGACTCTCCCTGCAACCTGTGAGGGTAGCCCGTACCATCCCAGCACTCGTGATGCGTCAGGGCGATGGTCTGCGCCATCTTGACCATATCGGAGTGTCCCCCCGACAGAATTCTTGCGCCAATGATCGTATGCGTCTTCATCACCTCAAACTCGTAAGGTGTCAGCTTCGCCGGCTTGAGAAGTATGTCATCGGGAATGCCAATCTTGCCCAGGTCGTGTAGAGGCGCGACACGCTCTATCAGTTCGACTTCGTGTTGAGGTAGCCCTGAGGCCCTGGCTAGCAGGGTGCTCAGGTATCCTACCCTCCGTGTGTGCTGGCCCGTTTCGTCGTCCCGGTACTCCGCCGCCACCGTCAGGCGCTCCAGGATCTCGAACTGCGCTTGCTCCAACTCTCTCGTGCGTTCTTGCATTTTCTTTTCCAGGGCCTCATTCTGCCCCTGGAGTTCCAGGTAGAGGAAGCGGGTCTCAAGCAGGTTGTTGATGCGCAGTAGAACTTCCACATGGTCCAATGGCTTGGTGAGAAAATCTTTAGCACCCAGCGACAGGGCCCGCTTCCTGGCTTCCGGTGCGATGTCCGCTGTGAGCACCAGGATTGGGAGGTACGTTCCAGTGGTGAAAGTCGGGGTGAGCTGTTGCATTACCTGGAAGCCGTCCAGGTACGGCATCATCAGGTCCAGGAGGATCAGGTCGGGCTGGAGCATGTCGCAAATCTGAGGCACTTCGCGAGAGTCCGCCGCGACAATAATATTCGTGTAGCCCGCCTTGCTCAAAATTGCTTGCAGCAGGCGGAGATTTGCCTCCTGATCGTCCACGATTAGTATCCTGGCCTCGGCGTAAATGCTACGCTCGCTATGTACTACTTTACCTTGCATAGGTTAGCTGCCTCCCCTCTACGACAGCAATGAACTGGTCTGCGCACCACCCTGTTCTGGGTTATCAGCGGCACAACTGTAGATCCAGCTTGGAGGAGACCGTTCGATTACGTCCGCTCCGCTTGGCCTGGTAAAGCGCCTGGTCGGCTGCCGCAAACAGGCTTTCAGCGGTGTAGTCGCCCTCGCTTGCGCAGGCCACTCCGATGCTGACAGTGGGACAAAGCCCCGGAAGTTGCCTGGCACGCTGCTCAGGGGTGAGCACAGAGGCGAAATCGTGTGCTGCGACGGCTACTTGCATGCGCTCGGCCACCAGGAGGCTACCACTCTCGGAGGTTTCCGGCAGAATTACAGCCAGTTCGTCACCCCCATAGCGCGCTATGCTGTCGGTCGAACGCAGCCTATCGGCAAACATACGTGCAATCGAGCGCAGCACCTGGTCCCCCGCGAGGTGGCCGTATGTGTCGTTTATGGACTTGAAGTTATCAATGTCCAAAATGATCAGGGACAAGGGGTGGCTGTAGCGCCGGCAGCGATTGACCTCCTCTTCGAGTAGCCGGTCCATCTGGCGGCGGTTGTAGAGACCGGTCAGGTCGTCTCGTATGGCGAGGTCGCGTAGTGCGTCCAGTCTGCGGGCGTGCTCGGACGCGTAACGTACCGTGCGCTCCAGCAACGAAGAGTCGGTCCCGCTCTTCACCAGGTAATCTGTGGCTCCTGCCTTCATCACCTGTAGATCGACCTCGCGGTCCTTGTGTCCGGTCAGTATTATCACCGGAGAACGGAGACCTTGTTCCACCGCCCACTCCAGCAATTCCAGCCCGGTATGCTGTCCCAGGTAGTAGTCGAAGATGTAGACATCGTGGCGTCTCTGGCTCATTCGCTGGAGGGCCGTACCGTAATCGGTTACCCATTCCAGGTTTACCCGGCCACCTTCAGTCTCGGAGAACAAATCTCTCGTGATGAGGTAATCATCTTCGCTGTCATCAACAAGAAGCACATTAAGAAGCATGTTGAGCGGACCGGACATCTTAGCCTCCACGGGACTGGCTCTCGCTTGGGAGCTCGACGATTTCAAACCAGTACTGCCCCAGGGCCTTCATCGCTTCGACCAGGCCCTCAAAGGTGACTGGCTTGCTGACGAAGGAGTTGGCACCCAGGTCGTAGCCCCTGTAAACGTCCTCCTCGGCCTTTGAGGTGGTCAATATCACCACAGGTATACGCCGCAACACCGGGTCCTTCCTGATCTCGGTGAGCGCCTCGAACCCGTCCTTCCTGGGCATGTTCAAGTCGAGCAGGATGACGCCGGGACGTGGGGAGCTGCCTGGGTCTTCATAGTCTCCCTTGCGGTTCAAGTAGTCCATCAGTTCCTGGCCGTCAGAGACCAGGAAGAGATCGTTGACCAACCGGCTCTCAGCAAGGGCATCCCTGGTCAACATGCAGTCGTCGGCATCATCGTCTGCCATCAATATGGTTATAGCTCTGCGGTGTGCTATCAATAGCTTTCTCCTTCTTGTGGAAGCACGCTAGGACGTGCGGTGGAGGGTTGCACTGCCGGAAGCGTTACGATAAAGGTCGCGCCCTTCCCTACCGCGCTTTCCGCTGTTATGCTTCCCCAATGCGATTCCGCGATCTTGCGGCAAATTGCCAGCCCTATACCGGTGCCTTCGAACTCGTTACGCCCGTGCAGTCGCTGGAAGGGGGCAAAGATGCGGTCCAGGTACTTAGCATCGAAGCCGATACCCTGGTCTTGCACCCTGATTTCCCAGTGCTCCGTTGCCGCCAGGTCGCTCAAGCACGGGTCCACTAAGCCGTCGACCAGGCGTGCGCTAACCTTGATCGATGGTGGTACGCCTTCTGGAGAGAACTTGAGGGCGTTGCTTATCAGGTTCTGTAGCAGCCTGCTCATCTGCATCGCGTCGGCTTCAATCGTGGGTAGATCCCCGACCTCCACCCGCCCCCCAGCCTGTTCTATTTGTTGGCCCAGGTCCGATAGTACCTCCTGGCACAGCGCCCCCAGGTCTACTTTTGCGTAATGTCTGCTCTTGATCGTCAGTCGAGCATAGTCCAGCAAATCATCAACCAGGATGCGCATGCGGGCCGCCGAGGTGAGCATGCGATTCAGATAGTCGCGGCCATCCTCATCGAGGGAGTGGCCGTACTTGACCGACAGTCGATTGCCAAAAGCTTGAATCTTACGAAGGGGCTCTTGCAGGTCGTGAGAAGCGACTGCGGCGAATTCCTCTAGCTCTCGGTTGCTCCGCTGTAGCTGGATTGTGAAAGCCTGTAGCTTTTCCTCGATGAGCTTGCGTTCGGTGATGTCGGTGTTGATCTGGAATGTCGCCAGGGGCTGCCCCTGTGTGCTACGCAGGAGCGTCCAGCGGCTCGATACTATAATGCGGCTGCCGTCGCGCCCGCTCTGCACCATTTCCCCCTCCCAACGTCCGTTGCTGAGAAGCTCGGCTGTGATGTCCTCGACAGGGTGTGGGAACTGTGTTTGCAGAAGTACGTTAGAAACCCGGCCCCTGGCCTCGGTGTGGCTCCAGCCGTACAACTCCTCGGCACCCCGGTTCCAGAAGATGATGGCATCCTCCATGTCGCGCAGGATAACCGCGTCGTGGATGAGATCGAGGAACTGGGCCTGCTCGTGCAGCCTGGCTAATTGCAGCGCCGTATCGTGGCGCTCGCTCACCTGCTCGCGGGCATCGATCTGTAGTTGTAGGTTACCGTGCATAGTATCTCCTAGTCACTTTAGAGTACCTTCACCGGCGCTTGCGATTGGCGCCTCCTCGCCAGCAACGCTGCCCCCGCGAGCAGAAGCACGCCCAGCCCACCCAACGCCCAGGCCCACATACTTGAGCCTTCTTGTGCCTGTACGGTAGCGGGCGCCTGGACGTTTGAGTCTCCCGCACCACCTATCGTTCCGGGCTGTTGGGGCGCAACCGCGCCGTTCTGCACCGCCTTCTCAGCGCCTATCTCCAAATCGCTCATATATGTGGCTTGTTTGTTCGCACCATAGTCCACCACGACTTCCACTTTGTAAGTACCTGGGCCCAACTCGCCCGACCATTTGACCGGGTACAGTATCTCGGTGCCGGGGACGAACGTTCCCACCTGGATAGACTGCTCGAGTATGCGCTTGCCGCCCGCGTCAGATAGCACGAATGTGCCGGAAGACTTGAACAGGGTGTCACCGTCGTTCTTCATGCGGACGCCGATAAAAGGCCCCGAGGGCTGCTGCACCAGGGCGACAGAATCTATCTTCATGGAAGGGGTCCAGGCACCCTCAACATCGACCTGCACGGCTATTACGTAGCGTGTTTGCACGGTCACGTTCGCGTCCATTTTGCTGCCGCCCTGGTTGACGACAGCGGTTGCCGGTATGATGGGAGCGTATGCGGAGATGCCCGCGAGGTACTGGCCCGGCTTGACCGAGGCAGGCACCGTAACGGTGAAATCGACTACCTGCTGCCTGCCCGCCGGGAGCGTCACGCTCGACGCCGCGAACTTCAGCCACGCGCCGGTGGCCCTCGTCCTGGCGTCTACCGTCTCAAAGGCGCTGCCGCCCGTCTGGGCGGTAATGGCGTCGACCGCGGCAAGCTCGACTGTAATGGCTTCGGTGCCTGGGTTCTTGAGCAATACGCTGCCGGTCACGCTCGCGCTGCTCTGGACTCTGTAAATAAAATAGCCTTTCGCCGTAACCGCGGGGTCCGAGGCCGGGACAGCCGACATGGCGAAGCCCTGCTCGTCGGTGAGGGTCCGGCTCGAGGCAGATGATGGGAAAGTAAATATAAGATAGAAGATTGCTAGTATAGAGACGAGAGTGGAAAGGCGCATTAATATACTCCTGCCCTGAGCGAAGGGGCCGCCGAAAAGTGGCCCCTTTAGCCCGTGGCTCAGGTTAGGGAGCGGTTACGACGCTGATGGTGACCGTGCTGGCGTAAGCGTCAGCGTACACATCGGCGGGGAGGGCAAGCGTCAGCGTGGTGGCGCTGAAGTTGTATATGCCCATACCTTCATCAACGTCGGCGCTGGCGATCTCCACCGCACCGTTGTCGATTGTGTAAGCACCTGCAGCGACGATAGGGTCGGGCGACGCGGTGTTGGGGGAGGCAACCGTAGGCTGTGACATCGAGAGCGAGCCTGCCGCGAGAGCATGGTCGGCACCAGTGAACGTAGTGGCCTGGGCCGTTACGTGCCAGCCGTCGCCTGTCCCTGTGAGGTCGCTCACACTGAAGGCATCGAGCGCCGCGGTGGTCGTCTGGGCCGCGCCGGTGACGCTACGCCCGGCGAAGTCAGCCGCCAGGGGATTGCTGATGGTGAGACTGCCGCCCGTTACCGTGGCGGTGGTTCCATCAGAGGCGAAAGCCGCCGGAGCCATGATAGCCATGAGTCCGAGGGCGAGTAGAGTGGCCTGAAACTTTTTCACGAACATTGTAGAACTCCTAAGATGAATAGGGATTTGAGTATTGCAGAAGGTCCTTCGGCACGGGTGGGACACCTCATTCGTCATTTAGTGATACCTGGCATCGTGCTACCACTACGCTGGCATTATGTCGGTTACCCCGTTGGCGCGTAATAGACTATGGTCCCGATTGGCAGCCCGTAAGGTCCCGTCAATTAGGCGACCATCGTCGAAAAGCCGCAGCCTTGTAATTGTCATTTCGTCGGCTAGACTGATAGCAGATGCTGCCGCTTTGCACCTTCTTATCTTATATAGAAGCGGTGTCATGCAGTATTGCGCGTGACAAAACAGCCTCAAGACAGGAATCGAACTTTATCAGGGTGGGAGCAAAGTTGAACCAAACGCTGAGAATTCTCGATGTCGAACGGGACGCAGCCGACACGCAACCGGTGCGCGGTGAAGCTAGTGTCGTGAAGAGTGTGGCACGAGACATTACAAACCACACGAACGGCGCGCACGCGGAACACGCGGAAGAGGTACTTAGCGAGTCTGAAGCCAAGTACCGCGCCCTGGTGGAGCAGGCAGCGGACGCCATAATCGTATCCGTCGTCACAGACCGTGGGCTGGTGATTGAGGAGGTGAACTCCACAGCCTGCGAAATGTACGGCTACACCAGGGACGAGCTTGTGGGGCGTTACCTTGCCGACATGGTGGACCCCGACGACCTGGCTAAGAACCCCATCGACGTGGAGGCACTACGTACCGAAAGAATTACACGAAACGAGCGCCTTCTGCTTCGTAAGGATGGCACGAGGTTGCCCGTGGAAACCAACACCAGGCTGGTGGCTCATGACCGTCTGCAAAGTATCGTCCGCGACATAAGCGAGCGTAAGCTGGCCGAAGAAGCGTTACGCGCCAGTGAAGAGCGGTTCCAGGCGTTCTGGGAGTACGCCAGCGATGCTATGTCGCTTTCCGACCCGGACGGGATCGTGCTCGCCGCCAACCCTGCCTATCGCGAGCTTTATGGCTACAGCCTTCAAGAGGTAATCGGTCAAAGCTTCGCGATCATCTTCCCCTCGGCGGTAAGAGAATGGGCAGTCCGCGAATACAGGCGCACGTTTGCAGAAGCAGAGATACCTTCCACGGTGGAGGCCACTATCGAGCGCCGCGACGGGGAGCAGCGCATCGTCGAAGTCCGCTACAATTTCACCCAGGCTGGCGGTCGAAGGGTGGCGATGATTTCACTCATCAGAGATATTACGGCGCGCAAGCAGGCCGAGAAGGCTTTACTGCAAAGCGAGCGAGAGCTCAACGATTTCTTTGACAACTCTGTCGTGGGGCTGCACTGGGTAGGACCTGATGGCACAATTCTGCGCGCCAACCAGGCGGAGTTAGACCTGCTTGGGTACACTCGTGAGGAGTACATAGGGCGTCAGATCGCGGAGTTTCATGTCGACCAGGATGCTATTGAGGATATTCTGAGGAGACTCACCGCCGGAGAGGCCGTGCACGGTTATGAAACCCGTCTGCGGTGCAAGGACGGCTCCATTAAGCACGTACTCATTAGCTCGAACGTGCTGTGGGATGACGACGGTAACTTCATACACACTCGGTGCTTCACCCGCGATATAACCGAGAGCAAGCGGGTGGCGGGAGCACTGGAAGAAACACTCTCCCTTTTGCGTGCTACCCTGGAATCAACCGCCGACGGCATACTGGTAACCGACGGCAAAGGGGTAATTACCAACTCCAACAAAAGGTTCATGGAACTGTGGGGTATACCCGATGACGTGCTAGCCACTCAGGACAAGTACCAGGCATTAGCGTTCGTCATCAGTCAATTGCGCGATCCGCAAGCCTTCCTGGGAAAGGTGCAGGAGCTACGCGAGCATCCCGAAATGGACAGCTTCGATATGATGGAGTTCACGGACGGCAGGACGTTCGAGCGATATTCCACGGCCCAAAAGATTGGCGACCGCACCGTCGGCAGGGTATGGAGCTTTCGCGATGTGACCGAACGCCGGCGAGCGTCGGAAGCGCTGCAAGCCAGCGAGAGCAAGTACAGGACGGTAATAGAGCAGGCATCCGATGGTATCTTCCTGGCCGACAGGGAAGGCAGGCTGACCGACGTAAGCGAGCTTGGTTGTGAGATGCTCGGTTACACGCGAGACGAACTGTTGTGTTTGAGCATTGGTGACGTCGTCGTGCTGGCGGACCCAGAAATTACCCAGGCGCGCCTTGTGGAGCTAGCTTCAGGCAAGATATTACGTTCCGAACATCTCATGAGTCGCAAGGACGGCACGACTTTCCCGGTAGAGACAAGTTCAAAGCTCTTACCCGATGGCACGTACCAGGGCTTCGTGCGAGACATTACAGAGCGCGAGCAAGCAGCCGAAGCACTAAAGAAGGTCAAAGCCGACCTCGAGTTACGCGTGGCAGATCGAACGGCTGAATTGCACGCAAGCAACAACCAACTGCAACACGAGTTGACCGAACGCATACGAACGGAGCAAGCCTTGCTGCAAAGCGAAGAGCGGTTCAGAGCCATCTTCGAACATGCCCCGGTGATGATCGACTCCTTCACGGAAGAGGGGCAATGCACCCTGTGGAACGCCGAGTGCGAGAAACAGTTAGGCTACACAAAAGAGGAGGTGCTTGCCGTTGGCGACTCGTTACGCCTCTTCTACCCGGACGAGGAGATGAGAGCTCGCGTCATTGAGGCCATAGTACTGAAAGATGGCAGGTTCCGTGATTTCGGGGTTCGGGCCTCGAATGGCACAACCCGCCACCAGATGTGGGCCAATTTCGCGCTACCGAACATGGAAGTGATCTCCATCGGCTATGACGTTACCGAGCGCAAGATAGCAGAGGAGAGGCTGCGGAGAAGTGAAGAGATGTACCGGGCCCTTGCCAGAAACCTGCCCAACGGTGCCGTGCTCATGTTCGACGCCGACTTACGCTTTCAGCTAGCCGAGGGCGCTGCTCTAAGAGCGCTTGGCTATTCACCGGAACAGATGATAGGAAAGACAATTTGGGAGGTGTTACCACCTGCGCGTTGTGAAGAGTTGGTGCCATACTACCGGGCGGCGCTGGCCGGGCAAGCAAGCGTCATTGACGTGGAGAGCGGACACCCCAGCCGGATCAACCTGGTGCATTTCGTTCCAGTGAAAAACGAGCATGGAGAGACCTTCGCGGGCATGGCAGTGTCGCTAGACATCACCGAGCAAAGGCGGTCGGCGGAAGAGGCACGCCTGGCACAGAATGCGGCCGAACAAGCCAATCGAGCCAAGAGCGAGTTCCTCTCGCGCATGAGCCATGAGCTACGTACCCCCCTCAACTCGATACTTGGCTTCTCCCAACTGCTCGAGGTAGGCGACTTGCCCGCCAAGCAGTCAAAATATGTGAGTTACGTTCTAAATGCTGGAGAACACCTTCTAGCACTTATTAACGAAGTGCTGGATATAGCCAGCGTCGAGGCCGGACACTCCCACCTTTCGATAGGTCCGGTCGCGGTCCAGTCAGCCCTTCAAGAATGCCTTGGCCTGATGCAGCCTTTGGCTGCCCGGCGCAAGGTGAACATTGACACCGGCAACTATCTTGAGCAACCCTGGCACGTGCTGGCCGACCGCCAACGGCTGCTACAGGTGCTGCTAAATATCATTGCCAACGCAGTCAAATACAACAAAGAAGGTGGCAGCGTAGGGGTGTCCTGCTACGAGGTGGGGGAGCGCCTGCGCATACAGGTTAGCGACACAGGGCATGGCATTTCTGAAGAGAAGCTGGATAAGTTGTTTACGCCCTTCCAGCGGCTGGGAGCCGAGCAGACGGAGGTGGAGGGGTCGGGCCTGGGCCTGACACTATCCAAGACCCTCGTCGAAGCGATGCACGGTAGTATTGGGGTGGAGAGCACTGTGGGTCAAGGAAGTACATTCTGGGTGGAGTTGGCTATCGTTAGGAACCCGGCGGAGCAACTTGAGAAAAGGCCGACAAGCCCGCTCTCCTGGACGGAGCAGTCAGCCAAATTGCGCACGGTTTTGTATGTGGAAGACAATCTCTCCAACGTCAATCTGGTCGAAGGCATCCTGGAGAGTTGGGGAGGAGCAAAGCTTCTTGTAGCAATGCAGGGTAGCCTTGCACTCGAGATCGCCCAACAGCAGCAACCCGACCTGATACTCCTGGACTTGCACCTTCCCGACATCCACGGCGACCAGGTACTTCGGAGGCTAAAAGATGACCCCCGCACGCGTTCTATCCCGGTTGTGATAGTGAGTGCGGATGCCCTGGCTTCTCAGGTAACACGATTGCGTGAAGTGGGTGCACGCGAATATCTCACCAAACCGCTGTCCGTCAAGAAACTCCTGCTAATCCTGGACGAGGTCTTCAATGAGGCTGCGTAAACCAACCCCGCAGCCATGTACGGCTCGTACCCACGGGGCCAGGCTGTCTACCTGGTCCTGTAGGGTATCCGCCACACCCCGCTATCACGCCGCTTTGCCCAACGACCGTGCGGCTCAGGCTAGTCCGCCCCGTAGCGGCTGACGCTGAACACCACGTAGTTGTACGGGATCATCTGCCCCCTGGTAGCAGCGTCCACTATCTGGCCGTTGGACTGGTTGTACACCCACTGGCTCCAGTCCCAGACTGTTTGTATCTTGTCCGGTATCTGCACCGCCAGGTATGACCCCTCGGCCAGCCTCGCACGGGCAGCGATGCTGCTGAAGTCCAGGCCCATGTAGAAGTCCTGCACCGGCACGTTGCGGTTGCGGGAGGCGATGCTCTTGGTGAGGCCCAGGGCCATCTGCGACAGCGGGCCAATGGCTGGCTGCACTGTCTTCGCCAGCTTCAGCCCCTCCTTGAACACGTCCGACTCCAGGAAGCTGAGGAAGGCCTCGTCGCCGTCGTTCTTGACGTTGACGGTAAAGCACTTGAAGGCTACCCCCTCGCTGCCCACGTTGAGGCCCACGAAGATGGGATATCCGATGATGGCCGCCTGCTGCCCTTCCAACACCCGGTAGGTGGCGTTGAAGTGCAGGTGCTCCACGCTTCCTGGGCTGCCGGGTAGCTGGTTCTGGGCGTAGAAGTCGAACAGCACGCGGTGCGTTCCGCCGCCTGGGTAGTCGGCCACGCGTAGGCGGTCCAGGGTGATCTTGATGCGCGAGTTCTTGAGCGCTGGGTCGGCCTCTATGTTACCCGCGTGTCGGATAGGCAGCGTCCCATCGCCAGGTGGAGCGGGGGCCAGGTAGCCGAAGGCGTGGGCGGTGTACTGCCAGGGGCGATCCTGGAAGGGCCACCAGGCGGGGGCGCTCCCGAAGCTCTCCAGGCCCCGCTCCTGCGCCTCAGCCTCCGCGTCCTCCAGCGCGCCAGCGGCTTGCTCCTCCCCCACCTCGCGGAGCCTGCTGGCCGCCTCCTGGGGCGGCAGTTTGCCCACCACGGGCACGTCCTCGAACCAGTCGGATGTTGCCATGTGTCTACCCTCCCTCATGCTGATTCTTGAGCTCTTCAATAGCAGCAATCAACTCCTGCGTCGTCTGCACCTCAGCCGCCGCCCCAGGTCCGAAGTCTGTGTAGTTACGCAGGGCGGCCCCGGCGTACAGCAGTGCATCCTCGAAGCGGCCTCTTATGGCAAGGGCCACGGCTATGTTGCGCTGGGTCACGGCAGCGTCATAAAGATTACCCTGTGCCTCCTTGTACCGGATAGACTCCTGCCAGTGATGCAGGGCGCGGCCAAAGTACTCATCGCTGCCCGCAGCGATGAAGATGTTGCCAAGTTGGTTGTGCGTCACCGCCATCTCGTGCATCGCGCCAGGGGGCAGCAGGTCAAGGCACTGCCTGTAGTACCCTAGCGCGTCGTTCAATTGACGCAGCAACTCCTCCTCCGGCTGCTCAGCGTCCCGCGCCTCCTGGAAGCGGTCATACGCTACTAGCCCAAGTTGGCCGTAGCATGTGCCACGCCCGAGGCTGTCGCGTTCGTCATGGAGTTCCAGGCTGCGGTTGTACCAGCGCTCGGCTTCGTCGAGGTCGCGCAGGGCGGGCACACCCATGTAGCCATGGCCGAGGTTGAAGGCTGTGATGGCCGCGAGGGGCTTGTCATCTATTCGTAATGCTAGATCATAGCCCTCCTCGTACGACAGGCGACACTCCTCCTTGCCCTGCTCTCGTTGTATTTGGCCCAGTTGCACCACTGACACAGCTAGAGTGCGTATCGTGTTGCGCTGCACACCATCCAACTCCTCCGGGGGCAGGGCCAACAGGGGGGTGGCGTGCTTGCGGTCCCACTCGACAGCCGTATGTTGAAGGCGCTCAGCTTCCTTCCACTGCCTAGCTTCCCTGGTGAGGAACACGCGATACTGGATCACCAGCCTCCACTGCTCCTCACGCCCCGACAGTGGACCGCCTGTGTCCGGGTCAACGAAGTCGGGTACGATCTCCTCCACCAGCCTTTGCCACTCCCCCCTGCGCCCTGTGTAGTTGTAGAGTGTACTTAACCCCTGCATAGCGCTCGTGACCGGACCCCACCAGCCGTTGGCTCGCGCCAACTGCCTGGCGTGCAGCAGGTTCTCCTCCTCGGCTGCCAGCGCTCCTATCACCTCCCGGTTGCCGTCACCGAACTGGTCGTGGTAGTAGTCCCCCACCACACGCATCGCCTCCACGTAGGCGCGTACGGGGGTGGCGGGGTTGTCGCCGTAGCAGCTGTCGAACAGGCCCTTGAAGAACCAGGGCAAGGCCGGGTGGATAGTGTAGTAGCCCCGGCCCTCATTTGTAAGCAGGCCCACCTCGGCGGCACGGTCGAGCAGGACTACGCCTGCCTCGCGGCTCAACCCCCGCACGGCGGGCAAGCTCCACTCGGCTTTGGGAGAGCCCATCACGCGTAGTGTGTTCACGTCCACTGTGCCCTGGAATAGGTGGAGCAGGGCTAAATGCCTGCGCTCCTCGTCGTTGAAGGCGTGGGTGAAGCCATAGGAGAGGGACGCCCCCAGCGATTTACTGCGCCCCTCGCTCTCCTCCTCATCCTCGAACGCCGCCTCCCCAGCCCTCAGCCTGGCAACGTAGGCCTCTATCTGCTTCTTCGTGGAGAGGTTGTCGCGCAACGCCTGGCCCACCACCACTGTGATGGTGAGTGGGTTACCCCCTGTGTAGCGCAGTAGGGGACGCCAGTCCTCCACGTCGTCTATGCGCTTGCCGTACTTGCCGGCAAGCGCCTTCGCCAGTTCTAGCCGCTCCTGCATCGGCATGGGCGGCATGGTCACGCGGGCGGGAAGGTGGTCGCCCAGCCAACCCCGCTCATCCCGCCGCGAGGTGAGCAGGAATTTTGCCTGGGTGGCTGGCATGGTCTGCGCGTCTCGCAGGAAGTCGGCTAGCTCCTTCTGCTCCTGCTGGCTCAGGGTGGCGGGTGTGCCCTCCGGGAAGCCTGCCACCGGCTCCACGTTGTCCCAAATCCACAGCACAGGCACCAACCGTAGTAGTTGCAGGGCCATCTGCCTCCTCTGCCCTTCGTCCAGGGCCAGCCAGTGTATGCCGTTCTCCTCAAGGTCGGGGCCGAATTCCTGCCCCACCTGGTCCAGCACCCTCGCCAGCGGTTTAGGTTGCTCAAATGAGGTGAAGAACACGCGGCCTTCCACCCCTCCGGTGAGGTCATACCACCGGGCGAATTCCGAGGCAGTGGTGGTCTTGCCGCTCCCCGCGAAGGCGTGCAGCAGCACGATACGGTGGTTGGGGTTGTCGAAGGCCCGGTCCACGGCCAGCAGCGTCTCGTCGCGCCCGTAGAAGCCCACATCAGGAGGTTTGGGCAGGTCCTTGTCCAACGCGCCCCTCGCCTGCGCTGTCTCGGCTGCGTGGATGGTGATGTTGAGCGCACCGTCATCTTGTTGCCCTGGAAAGAGGGCGATAGGCGCTGCCTCGTATACCACAGGCACGGACCAGTCTTGCAATGGCAGTGGCTTGTGCGCGATGGAGCGCAGAGGGTTGTCGTGCAGGTGGCGGCGGCTCACGCGCACAGCCTCCCCTAGCGTGCTGCCCCGCACGAGGGAGGAGTATAGGTCGGCCACGAACTGGGCGGCTGTGACCACGTACACGTTGTAGCGCATCGCCACTACCCCCGTCACCCCGGCGTCCATCACCTCCTGCGCCAGCGAGCCATAGGCCCGCACCTTCGCGTGTGCGTCAAGCGTTTTCGTTCGGGTGGCCTCCCCTGGTTCTGTGCCATCGCCTACTGCATCGGGTGCAGGCGCGGCCTCAGCGTGGGCCGAGCGGCAGGCGTTGAGCACCAGCAGGGGCACGTCCGCCTCGCGGAGCAGTGCGCCTAGATCGGGGCCATCCACCAGGCGGTTGTTGTACTCACTCTCTGGGTTCTCGAACAGCAGGTAACCACGCTGCCCAGCTATGGGCTGGCGGGGGTATATCACGTGCGGTGAGAACCTGGCCGGGTCAAAACCAATCAGCCTCAGTTCCTCCAGGTATCTCCTGATCTCTTCCTCTTTCTTCTGCTTGTCCCAATTGTCGAATAGCTCCTGCACATCGAGGAATACGCCATGCCCATCGAAGTGGACCACGTGGTAGGGCCTACCTGCGTCTTTGGCGGCTCGTAGCACCTGGGCCAGCCGGTCGTAGGTGGGAGGGCGCAGCACGTCTAGCTGGAAGTGGGCGCGGGCCTCCTCGCTCAGGCTTTTGACGATGCGGCTGGCGACCGAGCGGAACGGCACGTCATTGCGTCCTCCGGGGCGGCATATCACCAGCAGGATGCGGATGGGACCTGATTCAGTCTGGGGGATAGAGGGTTGGAGGGCTGGATTGGGCAGGCCGCGAACGAAATCGCGGGCGCGCAGGGCGAGGAGGGTACCCGTGTGCGGGTCGCGCATCAGTTCCCAGGGGATGGTGGTGGTCTCTACACCGCTGATTACCTCCACGCGGGTGTCGTTCAGATGGCTGTGGAGGTCTGCCCAGAGGAAGCGAGCATCTCTATCCGTGTCAAATAGGCTGTTGAAGAGGTGCTCGCCCACCTCTTGCATCTTCTTCTCAACGTTTGCTGCAATCTTGGGTGCGGGGTCGGTGGGGTGCTCCAGGTAGTCCTCAAGGTACCAGCGCAGTTGCTCCTGCTCCTGGGAGGTCAGGCTGAAGGTGACATTGGTGGTTATGGGCGTGTGGGAGTGCTGGCTGTCTCGGTAATAAAGCTGGATGGTGTAGATATCGCCGCGCCGGGCGGTCTGCATGATACGCAGCACCGGCCTCTTAGTGGGCGAAATCCGTGGGACACTGGACATACCATGCTCCTATAGTGCAAGCGGCGCAATATGAGATAACTCTCAGGGCGAGTATAACACTACTGGGATGGGTACAGCAAAGGCAGAAGGCCCTTAGACTCAGGCCATATGATACGAGAGTTTCATGTGGCGCTAGATCGCGCTCGGCTAGCCCGAACCAACCTCCACAGCCTACGACATACGTGCGCTACACGCCTCTTAGCACAAGGTGTCCACATGCTTGTTGTGGTGGAATCGCTGGGACACGCACAGATAGCGACAAGGATGGATCTTTATTCTAATATCGTATCGGAATTCAAGAGGGATGCTGCAGACGGCAGGGATGATCTGTTCAGCACTCGCGGCGGTAGCGAGGCTGTGTAGCCATTCCTACAGTTTGGCTACATCTTTGGCTACACGTCGAAAAACGATGGCCTCTCGAGATCTCCTCAAGAGGCCATTTTGTGGCTATTCTATTAGCTGGGGCGCAAGGATTCGAACCTCAACTTACTGATCCAGAGTCAGCTGTCCTACCGTTAGACGACGCCCCAATGCGCCTATATTATACAGGGTCTAACCGGCATTTGTCAAACCCCGCTGCTACTTTCGGGCGTGTGGGAGAGAGTTGCACCCGGACAGGCCTGACCTCAGTGTTGAGCCTCTCAACGTGGCCGAACTTGACTATAAGACTACATAGGAAGTAAGGGCAAGCCTCGCGCCCGCCCTACTCCTATACCTTGTCAGCCGCTCAGTCGTTGTATGTCGCCTACTCTTGCACCACTACCAGGTCGCGCGTGATGTAGGCATCGGCTGTGGAGGCGGGCGTCGAGATCTTGTACCAGCCGCTGTTAGAGGCGAGTTGGGTGCCTCGAGAGCCTGGCGAACCACCCGGGCTTGACGAGCTATTGGCCGGGCGCACGTTGGAGCGTTCCAGCAGGGGGAAGCTCTCACCGAAGTCGCCGCTGTCCACCTTGCGGGCGCCCGTGCTGGCCCCGTCGCGGATGTTGACGCCGTTGGATAGCACGACGGCGCTTCGGCCAAAGGGGCTGGCGGCGGCCTGCTTCTCGGCCTGGGCCTGGAGGCGCATCCCCTCGGCGCGTTGAGCGTAGTAGTTGTCTACTCCGGCTACCACACCACGCGCTACCAGGTCGGGCTTGTTGAACATCACCGCCCGGTCCGTTGCGTTGCTCATGAAGCCCATCTCCAGGATGGCGGCGGGGGTTTCGGCACCGAGCCGGTACTCCTCGCCCCGGTAGGTGCTGTAGGCGTAGTAGCCACGCATCGCACGCGTGATGCTGCCGTTCTGGGGCATACCCGTCACCTTTGCGTAGCCGGTATCTAACGACTGCACCAGCAGCGCGTCCAACGCCGCTACCTCCGAGCGCCACCGGGTCGAGACTTTGTAGCCACGGGCCGCCGTGCTGGCGCTGCCGTCGGCGTGCAACGAGATGAACAGGTCGGCCTTGTAACCGGTGGGCACCGTGGCCGGCAGCACCTCCACGGTCAGTCCCTTGTCTCGCAGCAGGGTCGCCACGCGCTGGGCGATGTCGAGCGTCACCTGGGCCTCGTTGCGCCCCCCGCCGTTCGCCCCCGTAGAGGTACGCAGCCGGGCCAGCGGCTCGGGCAACTCGGCGGCCTTCCAATGTCCCGCCTGGATCGCGACGTTCACCCTGGGTGCCGCCGAAACTGTTGAGGCCGACCTGTCGGAGGGCGATGTTACCAGCAATTCGCGGTCGGTACCGGCATATGCGGCATGGCCCGGCCACACCAGCGCGAGGATGGCTAAAGAGAGGACGTAGATAATTGCTCGGTTCGTCATGGGCGTGTGCGGCTCCTAGGTAAGCTGATTGTAGGCGTGGCGAATACCAGGCAATATTATTGTACCAGCCTTAGATTAAAAAGAGGTGGCAGAAAGATTAAGCTTGGATTAAGGCCACCGCAAAAGCAATAACAAGAATGAGGGAGTGGACAGGAGCACCCAAAGCTCCACATTGTCATTTCGAACGAAGTGAGAAATCTCGTCGTACACACAGATGCTTCCTTCTTTCTTCGTGTATATGGTGCCTACAGGAAAGGTGATACCATGTGCTGAAGGACGAGATTTCTCACTTCGTCCGAAATGACATGGAGTTACCATGTTGCTGTTATTAGGAGCTAACATCTATGACGCGGCTTCTTTCGACCACCTGTAACTCTGCATTAGGACTGGTATAGATAATGCAAGCCTGTGCGACGGGGGCTAGTGCTGCGTGGGAGGTGAGCATGGGCGACGGGTCACCGGCGGCGGTGCAGCCTGAGGAGCGGGAGTCGGGCGGGCAAGCCGTTTCTTTCGCGGGGCGGGTGTGGCGGGCGCTGAACGGGCCGCATGGCAGCCGCGAGTACACGCTTACGCGCTGGCTCTTCTTGCGCGGGCTGGGCGTGGTGTACCTCGTGGCCTTTGCTTCGCTGTGGGAGCAAGTGCTGGGGCTGATAGGCAGCAACGGTATATTACCTGCGACGGACTTCCTGTACGCGGTGGAGGCTTCGGGTAACCCCGACGCTTTGCGGTTGGTGCCGACGCTTGGGTGGCTCAACAGCAGCGACGAATTCCTGCTCTTCCTCTGCTGGGGCGGCATGTTGCTTTCCGCCCTGCTGATATTGGGGGTGCTGCCCGGCCCGGTGCTCGCCCTGCTGTGGGCCTTCTACCTGTCGCTGGTGAGCCTGGGGCAGGACTTCCTCTCCTTCCAGTGGGACGCGTTGCTGCTTGAGACCGGGTTCCTGGCGATCTTCTTCGCGCCGCTGCAACTCTGGTGGGGCGTGCCGCGCGAGGTGCCGCCGTCCAGGGCCGTATTGTGGCTGCTGAGGCTGCTCCTGTTCAGGCTGATGTTCTTCTCGGGCGTGGTGAAACTGGTGAGCGGCGACCCCACCTGGCGCGGGCTGACGGCGCTCGATTTTCACTACTGGACGCAGCCACTGCCCAACCCCATCGCCTGGTACATGCACCAGCTACCAACGCAGTTCCACCAGTTGTCAACGGCGCTGACGCTGGCAATAGAGTTGGGCGCGCCGTTCCTCATATTCGGACCGCGCCGAGTACGGCTGCTGGGGGCCGCGCTGCTGACCGGTCTACAGGCCGTAGTCATGCTCACGGGGAACTTTGCCTTTTTCAACATTCTGTCTATTGTGCTGTGCGTGCCCCTCCTTGACGACGGCATGATAGCGCGATTCCTGCCGGAGACGGTGAGGGCGCGGGTGGCAGAACCCCTCAGGAGGCGGCCACTGTGGCTGCTGCCGAGGAGGTTGGTTACCGTGCCCCTGGCCGCGCTGATACTTACCCTCACCTGGGTGCAGGTGCAGAGCATTTACTTTACGCGCGACAACGTGCCCGACCGACTTTACGACTTTGCCGTCAAGCTGCTGCCGTTCCAGGTGGTAAACAGCTACGGGCTTTTCGCGGTGATGACCACCACCCGCCCGGAGATAGTGGTAGAGGGGAGCGTGGACGGGAAGACCTGGGTGGAGTACGAGTTCAAGTACAAGCCGGGTCACCTGGACCGCATACCACCGATGGTGGCTCCCTACCAGCCCCGGCTCGACTGGCAGATGTGGTTCGCGGCGCTGAGCGGCCCGGTGTACGACCCGATGTCGAACAACTGGTTCAGCCTCTTCATGCGGCGACTGCTGCAAGGCTCGCCCGAGGTGCTGGACCTGCTGGAGGAGAACCCCTTCCCCGACAAGCCGCCCCGCTACGTCCGCGCGCAGGTCTATAGGTACACCTTCACCGGCTTTGGAGAGAGCGGCTGGTGGCGGCGCGAGTTGAGGGGGGACTACTTTCCGGTCAGCACGCTCAACAGTTTGAGGCAGGAGCGGGAGATATTACCCTAGCAAGCCTCCAGCACACGTGGGGGCCTCCACCCTAAATCATCCAACAGGGGACGCATTTCCTGCTCGTAGCTGTTAATCCAGCGCGTCGAGGGGAAATATACGGCTCTGTTGTTTAGAATGTTGTAGCCCGCAGATTTCAAGGCATCCTGGCAAGCTGAGAATACCGGCGCCGCAATGAGAATTACCGGTGTACTTTTGGAGAATTGGCTGCTCTGTTCAAGTTCTTTCAAGCTTTCGATGAGTTCATCAAGCGCGGCTGTGAGTATCCTTTTCTTCTCATTCGTTCTAGCGCCACGAGGCATCGATTTCTTGCATGCATCCATAAGGTAGAAGCCGTGCTCGCAAAAGCAAGCGAGATAGTCTTTCTTCATCTGGCGCAGTGTGCTTGTCTCGCGGACGCCGTAGAGGATCTTCATCAGCCCCAGGTACAGCCAATCATGGGCTTTCACATCTTCATAGTAAAAAAACCTATCGTCGTCACCCGGTGGTGCCTCAGCTATGAATAGTACCTCAATTGGGTTGGGCTTATACTTCTCTCTTGCTTTCTCGCGTTTCTCCATCATAGGAACGGCTCCTTTGCGCAGCCAAAGACCTAAGCTCCAAGCAAGCTACTCGATAGGAAAGCCGGGGATGGTGTTGTCGATCTCGGCCATGAGGCGGATAGTTTCGGCCAGGGCCGCCACCACGCCCCGGTAGTGGTTGAGGTCGTCGTATGTTAGCTGGCGGCCTTTGCGGTCCTTCAGCCACTTCTCGGCCACCTGGTAGCCGCCGATGTGGAACTCCCAGACTTCGGGAGGCACTCCCTCGAAGTGCTGCGTCTTGTTGATCCAGACCCGTCCCTTCTCTCCCGCCTGGCCTGGGGCGGTGTAGCGTACGGCCTGCACGACGTTGTCGCCGCGTACGGGGTAGGACGCGATGTTGGGCGCTTGCCGCTCCATCAGGTGCAGGCCCACCAACTGCTCGCCCAGGCCGGCCAGGTCGCGGAACAGGGCGGGGTCGGAGGTGAGGGGCAGGCGCGGGAAGTCGATTTTGAGGAACTCGGCGTAGCGGCTGCGGTAGGTGGGCGAGTGGAAGACGGCGTACATGTAGTGGAACACGTCTTCGGGGCCGAAGGTTGTTTGCAGGTCGCCTTTGCCGTCGGGGATGAAGGTCATGCCCAGGCGTTGCTCCACGTCAGCGATGAAGGCGGGGTTGAGGTTGGGGCGGCGCTCGTTTGAGGCGTCACTAGAATGCAGAGCATCAAAGAGGGTAGGTTTGAGAGTACCGGGATATACATACAATGGGAAGTTGTAGTTCTGTTCCTTCGTCTTTGTGGAGACAACGCAACTCTCAGCAACATCCTTGGACACACTTACATGTCTCCAGCCTAGAGTTCCGATCTGACGGGTGACCAGTATACATAGGTTTTCTCTACCTGCAACATGGTCCATCAACTCGCGGCGTGGGTAGTCCATAGCAACGGGACTAAAGTAACTGGACCTCCAATCGAAAGGACGGTAAAGACAAGGTATTAGGTGTCTTTCCCATTCCGGTTCGGCTTGGATCAACTTCCGGGACTTTCTCAACTGCCAGTCTCGATTATCCGACACGCCGTACTTCGTTGCATATTCCTGATCTGATACGCGTTCGTCAAACATTTCCGCGATGCGTGCTCTAAGTTGCTCTCTATCGAAATCTATAGCAAATCGGTCTCGGTGCGTTTGGAAACCTAGCACGTTTGTCGGCATAACATCAGTGATCTTCCACCCCTGATTGTACTCTGCACCTACATCCATATTCTGCGGCACAAAAAGGTAGAATGGAGACTCTGGCGAGATTTGTTTCCAGGTCGTACTTGCTATATCATGGGTTAGTAGCCACGGATACTTGCCGTTCTCCTTATCTTTGCTCTCACGAACACCCCATAAGTCAGCGTGGTGAACATTCGCTAGCCCTTGCTTGCCTGCCTCTTTCACGAATATGCCTATAGCTACTCCCTGTTGAATGTCGAACACATTATCGTCAGGAGAGCCATCGGGACTGCGCTCCTGCTTCTTGGTGCTGCCGTGCAGATCGAGAACGTAGATATCAGTGAACGTCTGCATGAGTGCCTGCCGCATACCACGAAAGGTAGGATTGTCCAGGTAGCCGTTGTTGCTGATGAAGGCCAGGATACCCGCGCCAGTTCGCTCAATACGCCACTGCGCGAACCGGATGAATTTTACATAATCATCGTTTAGCCACTTCGGATTCCTTTCACCTAGAGGCTGCCTATCCACCTCAAAATAGTTGGCAGTGGCCTTGCCGGTGTGGCTATCCTTGCCCCTCAAGAGGTCACTTATCCACGGTCCTGTGTTTGCGGAATGTCCAGAGTAAGGCGGATTGCCAATCACCACCATGATAGGCAACTCCCGCTTCACCAGATTAGCGGCGTTGGTTTCGTCCGCTACCCACTGCGTAAAGAGGGGCAGGCCGGTGTGCTCGTGGGCCTCTTCGAGGGTGTTGGTGAGGTATACCCCCAGTCGCTCGTCGCTGGCGAAGTCGTAGGCCCACGCCTCCCGCTGGTCTTCGGGCAGGTCGCGCCCGGCGAGTTGCAGGCCCAGCTTGAAGTGCGCCACCGCGTAAGGGGCCATGAGCAACTCAAACCCGAACAGGCGGGGGAGAAGGTGCTGCTTCACGTAGTCCGACCACATGCCCGCGTCGTTGCGGGCCATGAACTGCGAGCGGATATGGTCTATGATCGCGTACAGGAACGTGCCCGTGCCGGTGGCGGGGTCGAGCACCAGCACGCGGTGGCTCTGCGTCTTCTTGCGGGTCTGGTTGGTGCCCTTCACCTTCAGGGTGGGGTCGGTATTGGCGACCGTGACCATCGAGGTATCGGCCAGCCCCTCCCGGCAGCCGAAGCGGGTGCGCAGCAGGTGGTCCACCGACCGCACGAGGTAGGAGACCACGGGTTCGGGGGTGTAGTACACGCCCCGGCTCTCGCGCAGCTTAGGGTCGTAGGCGGCCAGGAACGTCTCGTAGAAGTGGACGACGGGGTCTTCCTGGCGGGTGCGCCTGCCGAAGTCGGCCAGCACGGCGTTCATGTCGGTGTGGGCCAGCAGGGCCGCCAGGTCGTCCACAAAGCCCGCGTACGGCTCGTCGTCCATCTGGATGCCGGAGATTTGGGCGAAGAAGTCCCGCAGGAAGGGGTTGGTACGCGGAATGAGGCGCTGGGCCTCCTGCCTGCTGAAGTCCGCCGGAGTGAGGTCCATGATGCGCGCCGAGAAGAGGCCATAGGCGAGCGTTTGCGCGAACATATCCGCGAACTCCGCCGTCTTCTCCGGCTGGTCGAGGTCCGCGATGAGCACCCTGGAAAAGGCCTCGCGCCAGCCCTTGAGCAGGTTGGAAGCCTGCCCCTGCTCGAACGCCTCGATGATGATGTCGCGGATGATGTGGGTGAGCCGCGCCATGCGGAGGGCGAGGTCTTGCGGCCTGGTAATCGGCTCAGGTTGGTGTTTGAGGAAGTTGTCGAGTAGCTGGCCCACGTCCTGGATGCCGTTCTTCTCGCGCACCAGCGTGCGATTAGGGGCGATGCTCGCCAGTTTCGCCGTCTGCCGGAGCGCGCCGTCGGTGTACCACCGGAAGTCGAGGTAGTCGGTAAAGAGCAGGTTGGGCAGGGCGGCGCGGTAACGCTTGAGCTGCGCGCCCTCGCGGGTGTTGGGCTGGGCACGGTTGGAATCGCGCTCGATATCCTCCAGCCTCGCGCCCAGGTCCTTCGCCTCGACATAGCCGATGGTGATAGGCCCGTAGTTGGTGGGCCGGGTGATAACGTAGTCGGGCGCGCCGACCTTGACCCGCTTCGGCTCGTTGGTGGCGGTCGCGCCGGGGGCCAGGCTTTCCAGCAGGATTTTGAAGGTAGGGCGGTGGGTGTGCTCGGTGTCGTTGCCTAGCAGGTGCGCGCGTTCGAGGGTGGAGAGATAGCCGGGGAATGGATCATTGGGCATGGCGTGTTCCAGTGCTGTATACAAGCTCAGTACATGGGGAGCGGACCACGTACATAGTACCGTTAGTGGGATGTAACGTCAAGGCGTGCGACGTGGTGGCCCCTTATTAAGATATGGCGCATTTAGGAGTGGGCGAGTGGCCCCGGAAGCCTGTTGTGTGGAATAATAGGGGCGGACCTGGCAGCAATACGGCAGGGAGGAGACGAGATGGCGCGGATCAAGTTGGCGTACATCGGCGGGGGTAGCACGCGCGCGCCCGGCACAATGGCCTCGTTCGTCCACCAGGGCGAGAACTTCGACGGCTCGGAAGTCGTGCTTATCGACCTCGACGCGGAACGCCTGGGCGTCGTCAAGACGCTGGCCGAGAAGATGGCCCGCGCCAGGGGCCTCGACCTCAAGGTGAGGGCCACCACCGACCGCCGCGAAGGTCTGCGCGATTGTGACGCGGTGCTGACCAGCTTCCGGCCCGGCGGCTTCGAGGCGCGCTACCTGGACGAGTGCATCCCCCTCAAGCACGGGGTTATAGGGCAGGAAACGCAGGGGCCGGGCGGCTTCTTCATGGCCTTGCGCTCCATACACGTCATGCGGGGGATAGTGGCTGACATGGAGGAGGTCTGCCCCAACGCGACCCTGTTCAACTACACCAATCCCGTCAACCTCGTCTCCGAGGCCGTTACGCACCACACGGACATCCCGACTATCTCCCTGTGCGAAGGCACGCTCATGTACCCCAGGTGGATGGCGCAACTGTCCGGCCTCGACCCCGACAAGGTAGACGCGCCGATGATAGGACTCAATCACGGGTCGTGGTCGGTGCGCCAGTTGTACGATGGGGAAGATATGATGCCCCTGGTAGAGGCCGCCTACGAGCGCATGAAGGCCGATCCCTCTGCTAGCAAGCACAACTTGAGGTGGCTTCAGCTTGCCGCCACGATGGGCAGCATCCCGAACGACTACTTCCTCTACTACTACTTCAAAGACGAGATACTGGCCGAGCTACAGGCCAAGCCCACCACCCGCTCGCAGGACATCATGGCGCGGGTACCCGACTACTGGGGCCACTACCGCGAGCAGGCCGAGCGCGATGAACCGGAGCTGGCACCCGAGCTTTCCAGGGGCGGCATCCACGAGCTAGAGCTTGCGCTCGACGTTATGGACGCGATCTACAACGACCGCAAAGAAGTGTGGCCCGTCAACGTGCCCAATCATGGGGCGATCACCAACCTTCCCGACGACCGGGTAGTGGAGTTGCCCGCCTACGTGGACCGTAGCGGCGTAACCCCGCTCGCTATGGGCGAGTTGCCCCAGCAAGTATCGGGGCTGGTGCAGATGCTGGCCGAGTACCAGGCCCTCACCGCCGAGGCAGCGTGGAGCGGCACGCGCAAGGACGCGGTGCGGGCGCTCGCCACCAACCCGCTCTGCTTCTCCCTCTCCAAAGCCGAGGCCCTGTACGACGAAATGGCCGCCGCCCACCGGGACCACCTCCCCGAACGGCTGCTGCGATAGCGCACGGCGACATGAGACTGATCGTGACCGAGGACTACGAGTCGCTGAGCCAACTCGGGGCCGACATGGTGGCCGAAATCATAGCAGCCCGACCCACAGCCACCGTGGTGCCCGCTATGGGCGACACGCCGATGGGTATCTATGCGGAGCTTGCGGCGCGTACGCAACGTGGCGATGTTGACGCATCGCGGTTGCGAGTCTTCCAGCTTGATGAGTACGCCGGAATCGGGGCAGACGACCCACGTTCGCTCTATGGCTGGCTGTTGCGTTCGTTCGTTGCCCCACTCAGCATCACAGAGGCCAACGTGGTGCGTCTGCGCGGCGATGTGGAGGACATAGAGGCAGCCTGTCGCGCCTACGACAAGGCAGCGAAAGAGGGAGGCGGCTTCGACCTGGTGATACTAGGGCTGGGGCCGAACGGGCACCTCGGCTTCAACGAGCCGCCTTCCCAACCGGACGCGCCAACGCGAGCGGTCGAGTTGGCGGAGGAGAGCGTGGAGAGCAACGCGAGGTACTGGGGCGGCAGGCACCGGGTGCCGCGTACAGCCATAACGGCGGGTATGGACCTGCTCCTGTCCGCAAAACATGTGCTGCTGGTGGTCTCAGGCGCGCACAAGAGCGACATTCTGCGCCGCACCGTAACCGGCCGCGTCACGCCCGACGTGCCCGCTTCCCTGCTCCAAGCGGCCGCCAACGTCACCTTGCTGGCCGACCGTGCTGCCTGGCCCTTCGACCACCTTGCCCCCGACGACACCAAGCCGTGAGCCGGAGAAAGATGTCACCCGTGGAACCTGTCGAGTACGTATTGGGCGTAGATGGGGGCAACACCAAGACCATCGCGCTGGTTGCCCGGCTGGACGGCACCATCGTAGGCTACGGCCGAGGGGGCTGCTCTGACATCTACACCAACCCCGACCCGGCCCTCCCCCTCTCGGAAGCTGAGAAAGCCGTGCGGGCCGCTCTCCACATGGCCGGCATCGACGCTGAGTCACTGGCAGTTGGCGCGTTCAGCATGGCCGGGGCCGATTGGCCGGAGGACTTCACGTTGGTACAGGCTGCCATGCTTTCGCGGGGCTTCGGCGCGCGCGTGATCGTGGTCAACGACGCGGTAGGCGCGCTATGGGCGGGGTCGCTGTCGGGGCCCGCGGTGGTGGTGGCTTGCGGCACCGGGGCGGCCACCGCATCCCGCTCGGCAGACGGTACAGTGTGGCACAGCAGTTGGTGGCAGGACCCCCAGGGGGCCCACCAACTGGGGGTGAAGACGCTACAGGCCGTGTACCGGGCGGAACTCGGTGTAGACCCGCCCACCATGCTCACCGACTCCGTACTGCGCCATTTCGAGCGCGAGAGCGTCGAAGGTGTGCTCCACCTCTTCATGTCTCGCGTTGAAGAACGCCCCTCGAGCTCTAAGGTCAGCCAATTGTCGCGCGTGTTGCTGGATGCGGCGGGCGCGGGCGACCTCATAGCGAGGCGTATCGTACAGGAGCACGGCGAGGCATTGGGCGACTATGCGCTTGCGGCGGCCCGGCAGGTCGGTATCGAGGGCGGTCCCTTCACCCTGGCGCTCACAGGCGGCGTGTTCCGGCACTCGTGCTCGCTGCTGGCCGAGGCATTGATAGCCCGCGTGCGTGCGAGCTCGCCAGGTGTGGTGCCAGTCTACAGTCGCTTCGAGCCTGCGGTTGGTGCGCTGCTGCTAGGGCTGGAAGCGGCGGGCTGCTCTTTGGACGAGCCGCTACTGTCACGCCTGACCGCCAGTTTGCCAGATGTCTCGCTTTTCGCTACCTAGAAGCTCTGTCAAGAACGCAGATATTGGATAAGAGGCAGCAAACGCTTCAGAAGAGCTCCTCGGCCAGCGCGACGATGATGCCCGCAGGGCCTCGCATGTAGCAGAGCCTGTACATGTCCTCGTACTGGGCCACCTCGCCGACCAGTTCGGCGCCCATACCGCGCAGGCGAGCGACAGTGTCGTCGACGCTTTCGACTGTAAACATGACGCTCCGCAGGCCCAGCGTGTTCGGCGGTGCGATAGCCGGTTCGGTCTCGACCACTTTCGGATTGCGAAACTTCGTCAGCTCAAGCCGCCCGTGCCCGTCTGGGGTCTGCATCATAACGATGTCGACCTGGACACCTTCGAGCCTGTTGACCCGGTCCACCCACGGGCCCTCGACGTGCGCCTCGCCTTCGAGCGTCATGCCGAGCGCGGTGAAAAAAGCAATAGCGGCTGCAAGGTCGTCAACTACAACGCTGACGTGGTCCAATCTCTTGATCGTCATGTCCCTAGATCTCCTCGAACACAATCTCCTGCGCGCCCTCCCACAGGCACAGGCGACCTAGATCGGCCAGGTGCTCGCGCCCTTCCTCTATGGTGAGAAAGTGGTTGGCTGCCAGTTGCCCCACCTTGCTGGCGAAGCGCGCGCTGCCATACGGGAAGAGGATCTCGGTTTCGCTGAGGCCGCCCGGATAGAAGAGGATGTCGCCGCGCGAGGGGTGGCTGGTGTGGTTCTCATAGCTTACGCCCAGGTCGAAGTCGCCCAACGGTATCCAGCATGCTTCGCCGCTCCAGCGCGCGTGGATCAACTTCTGGCGGTAGGGCAACAGCTTGCGGAAGGCCGCGCAGGTCTGCGGGGCGTTCTCTTCCTCCAGTCTGCCGGTGAACGTGTACGGCCCTGCGGTGATGCGGAGCATTGTCATGGATATGCTTCCTCCTTTTGGTTTACATAATATATAAAAACACGCCTGGCCTTATGTCCTCGTGGCGGCGCTACGAGCGGGCGTGACCAGCCTCCCCACCGGCTTGGATACTACCTTGCCGTCCAGCCACACGGTCTTACCCCGCACCATTGTACGCACCACCCGCCCGCGCAACTTGCGGCCAAGATATGGGCTATGCTTGTGTCGGTACAGCAAGTCCTCGGCCAGCAACACATGGCTGCTGCTCAAATCCACCAGCGCCAGGTCGGCGTCGGCCCCCACTTCGATCCGCCCCTTGCGTGGGAAGACGCCAAAGCGTTGCGCGACGTACCCGGCGGTGAGTGACGCTATTGTGGTAAGGGGCAGGTCCCGCCCCGCATGACCCTCCGTCAGCAACAACTGCAACAGCGACTGGCACCCGGAGATGCCACCCCACACCTGGAAGAAGTTGTCGCTGCCCTTCATATCGGCGGGAGCAGGGGAGTGGTCCGACGCTACCATCGGCAGGGTGCCCGCGAATATGTGCGCCCATAGCTCGTCCTGCTCCTGCCGCGAGCGCACGGGTGGAGCGCACTTGGCTACCGCTCCCAACCTCTCCACGTCATCTTCCGTTAGCACCAGGTAGTGCGGGCAAGTCTCGCAGCTTACGTCCACACCCCGTGACCTTGCCTCCGCGACCAGGCTTACCCCACGCCCGCTGCTGACGTGTACGATGTGCAACCGGCAGCCTGTCTCCCCCGCGAAGGTGATAGCGCGCACTATCGCCTCAAGTTCCGCCACAACCGGACGAGACTGTAGGTAGTCTCTCACCCCGGTGCGGCCCTCCGCGACCGCTCGCCTCGCCAGCAAACCTGTTAGCGTGTCGTTCTCAGCGTGTACCGCCACCAGGCAGCCCAGCCGGACCGCTTCCTGCATGCCCTCGTAGAGCGTCAGGTCGTCGCTGGCTGGGAAGTCCTCGATGCCGCTGTTGGACATGAACGCCTTGAAGCCAACCACGCCGCGTGCCGCAAGCTCATCCATGTGCGGGATGCTGCCCGGCACAAGCCCGCCCCACAGCCCGAAGTCCACCAGCGAGCTTGAGATAGCCGCCTGGCACTTCAGGTCAAAAGCCGCGGCGTCGATGGTCGGGGGGTGCGAGTTGAGCGGCATGTCAAAGTAGGTTGTGGTGCCGCCCGCCGCCAGCGCCGAAGTGCCAGTGGCAAACCCTTCCCACTCGGTGCGGCCCGGCTCGTTGAAGTGCAGGTGCGCGTCTATGACACCTGGGAAGAGGTGCAGGCCCGTCGCGTCCAGTTCGATGTCCGAGGTGCCTGCCAGTTCGGGCGCTATGTCGGCAATCTGCTCGTCGGCAATACAAAGGTCAGCCTGTACGAGCGCGTCAGGAGTAACAAGCGTGCCATTGCGTATTATCAAGTCGTACTGTGTCATAAACCTTTCGTAAAATCGCAATAAGCTAATTGGCTAACTTAAGAGAGATTAGGCGACCCTAAGAAGCAACTCACCACCTCAATCGCTACCTGAACGTCGCCTACCTCCACGGACTCTGCGGGGTTGTGGCTGATGCCGCCCTTGCAACGCACGAACAGCATGGCAATCGGGGTAATTTGAGACATTATCACCCCGTCGTGGCCCGCGCCACTCGGCAGGTACCTAACCGGATAGCCCGTGATTTCTACAGCCTCTGCCAGCTTACGTGATAGGTCCGGTGCGCAGGGTACCGAGTTGTTGCTCTGTATAAGTTCCCATTCGAGCGCAACACCACGCGACTTGCTTATCTGCTTCGCGCGCTCCCGCAGGGTCTCGACTGTAGTCTGAAGTGTGGCATTGTCCTGGTGTCGCACGTCGAGGCTCAACGTGACGCTTCCCGGTATCACGTTGCTCGCGCCGGGCTGCACCGCCATCTGCCCGACAGTGCCCACCGCTCCCGGCTCCTCCCGCGCTACCTCTTCCACGGCAAGGACAAACTCGGCAGCAGCACACAGGGCGTCGTGGCGCAGGTGCATCGGCACGGTACCGGCATGCCCGGCCACGCCCCCAAACGTGATGTTGAAGCGGTTCTGAGCCGCAATCGCGCTGACCACCCCCACCGGCAGCCCTTCCGCTTCGAGCACCGGCCCCTGCTCGATATGTACCTCGCAGTAGCCCAGCAAGTCCGTGGGGTCGCGCCTGTCGCCCTCCAGGGCACCGGGATCGCCGCCGAACTCGCGGATGGCTTCCGCCAGCGATATACCCTCGGAGTCGGTGAGGTCGAGATAGCTGGGATCGAAGCTTCCGGCGAATATCCTGCTGCCGAGGTAAGACGTGTGGTAGCGTAAGCCCTCCTCGTCCGCGAAGGCTGCCACCTCTATGGCATAGGGCAGGCGCTTGCCCGCGTCGTTCAGGGCCTGGACGCAGCCGATAGCCACGAGCACGCCCAGAGGACCGTCGTACTTACCCGCGTCACGCACGCTATCTAGGTGCGAGCCGAGGACCAGCGTGCCCTTGCTCTCGCCCGTGCCCTCGTAGCGACCCACCAGGTTGCCTATGTTGTCCTGGCGGACCGACATGCCCGCTGCCCGCATCCACTCTTCGACAATGCTGTTCGCCTGCTTCATCGCCGGAGTAGCCACACGGCGGGTCAGACGGTCAGGCTCCTCGCTGATCGCGCCGAGCAGGTCCGCCCGCTCCATCACGGTCTGCGCATAGGCTGCGGCCCAGCCTCTCGGCCTCTCATCATGCGCCATTCAGCTTCCCCTGTAAGTGCTGTAGGCCCACGGGGAGGTGAGCAGCGGCACGTGGTAGTGAGCCTCCGGGTCTGAGATGCCGAAGCGCACCGGCACCTCGGACAGGAAGGGCGTGGAGGGGAGTAGCGTGCCTTGCGCGGCGAAGTATGCCCCCACCTGGAACACAAGCTCATAGACGCCCGGCGCAAATTCATCCCCCGCCAGCATCGGTTGGTCGGTGCGCCCGTCGCTGTTGGTGCTCACCTCTTTCAGCAGCACCCGCTCACCGCCCGCGCCTTCAAGACGCCACAACGCTATCGCCATGCCGGCGGCGGGGCGGCCCTGCGCGGTGTCGAGTACGTGCGTGGTGAGTCGGCCCCGCACTGTGTGCTACTCTTCCCGGCCCAGCGTGAGCTTGATGCTGCCGTAGGGCGGCCGCGGGTCGGTGTAGACCTTGAGACGCTCGTCGTCGTCCGAGACGTAGGCGGTGTCCCACAGGCGGTTCTGCGCCTCGAACGTCACCTCCGCCATCTGCGGAAACCGTTCCAGGAGCCGCACGCCCATTTCGTACACGAGGTGCTGTATCGACATGCTGACGAAGCGGTGAAACACCGTCTGTACAAGGTCGCGCACCTGCTCGGCGGGGATATACCGGGACAAGTCGCTGCCTGTGACATCGCCTACGTCGCCGTACTGCCAGTAGACGTCCAGGTAGATGAACAGGGGGCGGTCTTTGCGCTCCGGCAGCGTGGTGTGCTCGTCGCGCAGGAAGCTGGCAAACGAGCTGCCCGTCACCTTGATCAACTGCAACTCAAGTTGGCCGCAGCGGTGTGCCGTCACTCGCACCCCGTCGTCGCTACGTTCCAGGTCCAGCGAGGCGAAGGCGTGGTCCTGCCGCGAGGGGCTGAATAGGACGCTGCTCGCGCTGAACTCGCCTGAGTCCTCACCCGGAACCCGCGCCGCCCTGAAAGGAAGCTCCTTGCCTGACATTCGCAGGGAGTGCATCTGCGGGTACGTTTCGAGGAAGCGCCTGCCGAGGTAGTAGAGGGAGCCTTCCAGGGTAGCACCGTCGTAGCCCAGCATCTGTTTGAGCACGAAGTTCTTCATCGTGTCGGTCGCCACCACGTTGCTGTTGTCGCCCTCGGTATAGGCGGCAAGGAAGTTGTCGCCGAACACCTCCACGTCCACTTCGGCGGCAAGGAGCGTGTTCTCCCTGCCCGAAAACTGCGACTCAGGAATGGGGGTGACGCCGGACAGGGGCGTAGCGTAGGTGCGGTAGAAGGGTATGTGTGCTTTGCCGTAGCTGATGGTACTTCTCACAGCTTGCGCCTCCATACTGCTTTGTCTGTGCTCAGGACTGTTCTTGGTCTATAACGTCCATTAGACGCAGATAAGCGATCTTCGAGATCTCTCGCAGGGCCGTGCTAATCTCTTCGTTGCGTGAGTTGTTCATGCGCGAGGCGAAGCCCGCCAGGATGCTATCCTTCTTGTTCTCGCGGGCGCAGACCACGAACGGGAAATCGAACCGTGCCTTGTACTCGCTGTTGAGCCTGCCAAAGGTAGCCACTTCCTCCGGTGTAAGCCGGTCCAGTCCCGCCGAGGCCTGCTCCCTGGTCGACTCGGGCGTGAGGCTGCCGGAAAGTGCGGCCCTGCCCACAAGGTCCGGGTGGGCGCGGATGAGCGAGACCTGCTGCTCCTGCGCGGCCCCGTACATGACCCGGCACAGCGCCTGGTGCAGGTCGTCCGGGCTGGCGAAGGGCCGCGCGTGCCAGGCTTGCTCCGCGATCCAGGGCGAGCCTTCAAAGAGGAAGCCCAGCCTGCCAACAAACTGCTCCCGGTCTAAGGAGTTCACTTCCTCGATGGTCATTTAGATGCCCGCATAGTCGTAGCGTTCATAGCTGCATGAAGCATTATACAACCGGCGGCAATGCAATGCCGATTGCCGAGCTGTATTCTCGCTACTCTGCCTCACCCCTTCTACGCCAGCGGGCAAGGCCCTCCCAGCCACCCGGCTCCTTCTCCCACAGGCCGTGCGAAAGCTCCAGCGGTGCCCTTCCAGGTACGGCCAGTTCGCTGAACGGCTCGTGCTCTACAAACCCCAGTTTCTGGGCGAGGTTGTAAGACGCAAGATTGAGCGCGTCACAGTCCCATGTAGCAACAAGGCCGTGCTCCAGGCAGTGCTCGATGTAAGCGTAGCCGACAATCGCAGCCAGGCCCTTCCTCCTGGAGGCAGCGGCCGTTTCGATGCTGACGTTGGCCTGGTTCGCGCCTACCGCTATCGTATAGATGACGCTGGCGAACTGCCCCTCAAGCATGGCGCAGTAGCCGAAGCCGTGCCTGACGAAAGGCTCGTAGCCTCCCCAGAAGAAGCCGATCATCTCATGCATCTCGCGGTCTATGCGCTCGGCCAGCTCTCCATCTACGACTCGCACTTCCACGCCCGTTGAGAGCAAGTCCCGCCAGCCCTTGACGCGGTCTGCCGCCTCTTTAGGGAACCTGAACGACCGGCGGTCGATAACCCCCAGGCCGTGGTTATGGTCTTCGAGCAGCGCCTGTTCCCAGGCCTTACCAATGGGGCAGTAGCCGTATAGCTCGTGGAAGACTCCGGCTTCGGCGGGTGCCTCCGCGATGAAGCGGCGCAGTTCGTGGGCACCGGCACTGCCCGCAACGTAGAACTCGTACGTCCTGCACATCAGGGCGGCGGTGGGGTCGGGCAGGTCGTCAACAAAAATTCTGCCGTTCTGCTTACCCTCGAACACGGCGTAAATCTGCGCCTCGTCAAACCAGGTTTCTCTAAACAGCGGTTCGGCTTTGTGGAACAGATCGGCAGAAAGCTCGTAGACCAAGGCGTTAGCTCCTTTCTTCCAGGCGGTTGTACTTCCGCAACACCTCTTGCAGGCGGGCGTGGGGGAGCGCGATCACGCGGTGGTTGTCGCGGCCAATCATAGTATCGGCGGCCAACATGGCATTGATGATAGCTTCCTCGGTAGCCTGCACGGTGGCCTCGAACAGCGGTGTGATGTGGTTATTGTTCAGCACCTCCACCTGGCTGGTGGGCGCTTCCGCAGCCGAGGGGTTAGCGGTGGAGAAAGCCAGGAAGATATCGCCAGAGCTATTGCCCGCCACGCTCCCCGTCCTCGCCAGCCCCATGCTGACCCGACGGGCTACCCGCTTCAACTGGTGGGGCAGCAAGGGCGCGTCGGTGGCGACTACCACGATAACGGACCCCACGTCACCGGTAGGAGTGGTCGCGGGCGCAGGGCCGGGTAGGTCCTCAGCTATCTCCCGGCCCACGGGCACACCGGCTACCAGGAGTTGCCGCCTCAGGCCAAAGTTGCACTGCGCCAGCACACCCAGCGTATACCCGCCCTGCGCCTCGTCCAGCCGCCTGGAAGCGGTGCCGATACCGCCCTTGAACTGGTAGCAGATCATGCCGGTGCCGCCACCCACGCTGCCTTCCTCCACGTTGGTGCTGCTGGCGCTCTCCAGCGCCTCGAAGACGTGCTCCTCCTTGACGTGGAAGCCGTTGATGTCGTTCAGGTAGCCGTCGTAGGTCTCTCCCACCACGGGCAGCGACCAGAAGTCCTCCCCGAAGGTATTTAGCCCCGGCCTCTGCATAGCCCGCACGTACCAGGCGATCACCGCGTCCCGCACCACACCGACGCTGTGGGTGTTGGTGATCATCACGGGGCTTTCCAGGAACCCGGACTCCTCTATCCAGGTGGTGCCGGTCATCTCTCCGTTGCCGTTGAGCGAGAACCAGCCCGCGAAACAGGGCGCGATATTCTGCTTCCCGCGAGGCCAGATAGCGGTCACGCCGGTGCGCACCGGGCCGAGACCCACCTTCAACTCCCCCTCACCCGAAACCAGGGTCGTGTGCCCGACTTCCACTCCGCCCACGTCGGTGATAGCGTTGAGAGGGCCGGGAGTGCCGTCAAATGGGATGCCGAGGTCGCGTGCGCGAGGTCTTTTCATAAGTGTAGGTCCTGTTCCCCTCGGAGTCGCTCGCGCACTTCCATAAGGATGCGGCCAAGCATGTTTAGACCGCTGCCATCCTCGCCGCAACCCCAGTAATAATCTCCGCGTGTCCGCTCGATGAGGGTGGCATTTCCTGTTGATAGCAGCACTTCACAGATGTCCGCATTTGACAGGAATTTGCATAGTACCGCTTTGCGCATGACATCGTCTTTTGCTTGCGCCCAGTCGGCACGCAGAGGCTGTTTGCGGCTACGTCCCAGGCGTGCGGCTATCATAGGAGAACGTGCTGCGCGGATTTGCTCGGAATAGGGAGTGCCCTCGAACTTGCTGGCCTGGAAGTAGTGTTCGCTTGTAGGCCACCAGCAGCCGTCCAATTCAAAGCCGTGAGCAGAGAAATTCGAGAAGCACCCATATGGCTGCTCTTGTGCGCTATAGAAGTATATCGTCTCGGTCTCAGGGTTCTTATCTTCTGTACTGTCCACAGCTTCCATGTCTCCCGCGTCCTTGCGTCCCTAGTTCAGTCTGCCGAATTCTAACACGTCCGAGAGGCGAGTAGCTACAGTTTGACGACGAAATTTGCTGCTGTATATATGCATTATCACATTGGCGGTAATATTCTCCTGCCACCTGTATAATGCACTGCATATAACTTACCAGAGTTACCAGGAGGCACCCCATGCCAGACAGGATCGTGGTTGAAAAGCTGGAGCAGGCGGTCGGCATCATGCGCGAGCTTAATATCGACCTGTGGATTACTTACGCGCGCGAAACGACCCTCACCCCCGACCCATGCCTGGATATCATTGCGGGCTTCGAGGTCACTTGGCACTCGGCCTTCCTGGTGAGCAGCAGCGGCGAGCGGGTGGCGATCGTGGGCCGCTACGACGCCGAGAACGTGGAGGCCATTGGCGGCTACTCGCGGGTGATTCCTTACGACGAGAGCATCAAGCCCGCCTTGCTGGAAGCTGTGAGAGGTTTCGAGCCGCGCAGCATAGCCCTCAACTACTCCGAGAACGACCCGGCAGCCGATGGTCTCAGCCACGGTATGTACCTGGACCTGCAACGCACGTTCGAGGGCACGCCATTCGCCTCGCGGTTCGTGTCGTCCGAGGCCCTGGTGTCGGCGTTGAGGGGACGCAAGTCGGCCTCCGAGGTGGAACTCATACGCGCGGCGATTAAGACCACCGAGGAGCTTTACGCGCGGGTGGGGAATAGTCTCGGCCTGGGGCAACGGGAGATTGATATCGCCGGGCGGCTCACGGACATGCGCAAGTCGCTGGGGCTTGGCACCGCCTGGGCCGAGGAGTACTGCCCCATCGTCAACGCGGGTCCCGACTCGCCTGTGGGCCATGCCGCACCCGGCCTGTACGAGACGCAGCCCGGCCACCTGCTGCACATGGACTTCGGGGTGAAGCAAGCCGGCTTCTGCTCCGACTTGCAGCGCATGTGGTACGTCCCCAACCAGGGCGAGAGCGAAATCCCCGACGACATATGCCGCGCCTGGGACGCCTGCTGGGGTGCTATAGACGCCGGGGCCGCGGTGCTCAAGCCGGGCGTGACGGGTTGGGAGGTGGACGCGGCCGCTCGCTCCTACCTGGTCGCTGCGGGTTACCCCGAGTACCAGCACGCGCTCGGGCACGGCCTGGGTAGGGTGGCCCACGATGGCGCGACTCTATTAGGCCCGCGCTGGGACCGCTATGGCAACACCCCCTACGGCGTGGTGGAGGCTGGCAACGTCTTTACGCTGGAACTGGGCACGTTCGTGCCGGGCCGGGGCTATATCGGCCTGGAAGAAGATGTGTTAGTCACCGAGGACGGCATAGAGTGGTTGAGCACTCCGCAGCGGGAGCTTTGGGTGGTAGGTTAACGGAATTTCTATGACCTTATGGATAAAAGCACTCCTAAAGTAAGACTCAAAGTGCCTTAGGCGCATATGCAATTGCCGTAAAATCTGACAGAATAGAAATCTGTTACAGGTTTGGAACCCGAAAACATGTACCTGAGCGGGTATGTGATGTACTACAGGGTAGATAACCGCCTTATGTGTAGCTTGCTGTCCTTGCTTGATGCGACGGGAGAGATCTGACTACCAACTGTAGCTTATATTCGGCAACGACGCATCGACAACATGAAGGAGATAAGTAGTGAGTGGCTATAGTTCACAACTGCGTACGGCGGCTGAAGCTGCTAAACTGGCTGGGCAAGTGATACTAAAGCACTTCGGAAGATCTGTGACTCAGGAAACCAAGACCAGTACGAGAGATATAGTCACTGAGGTCGACCTAGAAGCCGAAAGTATCATCGTGAGTAATCTGCGCCAGCATTATCCATCTGTTCCTATCCTGAGCGAAGAGAGCTCGAACAAAGTAGCGGGGGACACATTGTGGATCGTCGATCCCTTGGACGGCACCACTAACTTTGTGCGAGGAATTGAACTCTTTTCAGTTGCAATCTGTCTGAGCGTCAATTCGGCACCCGTGGTAGGAGTCGTTTACCAACCAATCCTCGATCAGCTTTTCACTGCTGAGGTCGGTGTGGGATCGTTTCTGAACGGAACTAGAATATCGGTCTCGAAAACTACAAAATTAGAAGACTTTACTATTGCTAGCAATATGTCATATGCTGATCCCGATCGGTCTATTATCCTTGAAAATATACGAAGACAAATGCAAGTTGTAGCTGGTATAAGGTTGTTCTTGGCTATTCAGCTAGATCTATCGATGGTGGCTCGTGGCAGCTTGGATGCCGCACTAGGCTACTCGACCAGTCCGTGGGATGTAGCTGCAGGCTGTGCTTTGGTGAGAGAAGCTGGAGGTGTGGTCACTAATTGGGAGGGAGGCAATTGGACCGTAGATGATCGTAATTTTGTAGCAAGCAATGGTAAGGATCACGACTCGATACTGGAACTGCTATATTCAGGAAGTCAATAATTAACTTGCCTAAAGTGTGTGCTTATCTGTAGCAGGCAGAGTTTGGCATATCGGGATACTCTGGCCTTTTCCAGCATTACCTTAATACTACTGAATATCACGGCACTTGATTCTTTGTGGTCACGCTGACTTCTTCGACTTCATCTTCATATAACTGCCAGACCGAGTCAAAGTGATGAATACAGTCCTCCAGTAGTCCGCGTGCGGCAGGTCTCAACACCAGAGAAACGCCATCCACTGCTCTCTTAGGTGGAAAATAAGGGGTGAACCAACACCATGAATTGTCACATATAACCATAGAGTTCCTGATCGCTGATTCATAGCTGCCTATCCAGATACGTCCAACAGACCCATTTCTTGATCGGCTTTGTTTTTGTGCTCTCTCCACAATTTCCTTCAGACGCTCTCTTGTATGTATTATCTCCGTGTGGATCTGGCCTAAACGATTAACTCCCTCCAGTCGTTCAACTTCAGTTACTAGACTCGAGCCACTCTTGGCGATGAGGACTTTCACGTGACAGTTGCATTCAACCAGTGCTGTAATAATTGCATTTTCTCCAAGGCGTACGAAAGTTTCAGCACTAACTGCCATGATCTTAATCTCGCGTGACGTGGAGATTCGGTCATACAATTCCTGAAATCGTCCACTCCCTGTGACCTGTTCTATGCCTAAAGCTCTAAGCGCTTGCAATGAGGCTCTTGACCTACGCAAACTTAGGGTATTGACCATCATGTGTATTGCCATAGCCGCACCGGTAAGTGCCAACAGCATTATTAAACCAAGCCGGTAAATGCTCTCTGGCAAGGCCACAATTGATACGATTGTACCTATCGCCGTGAAAATTAGTCCCAGTCGCTCAACCATGATAATAAGTATCCCCAGCCGAAAGCGTCCGGCTCAGCAACAGGTTAGGTTTGGCCGTTTCTAGTCGCGAGTAGCATTCCCTGTAAGTTCTGGCTTAGTTGCTCCATCCTGTATAACCTATGCTGTTTAGTGTCTTCACTGCGTTGGTCTACAGGACAGGGAAGATCTAGCTCTACCTGAATAATCTTGTGCCCCTTTAAATGTGAAGTGACCAAGGTAAAACAACGCCAGCCCCAACCTATTTCTTCAGATAGCAACTGAAGATATGGGGTTACTGCTGTACTCAATAACAATGGACCATAAATAAAATCACCTGCCTCACCAAGTAACTCTGCGCAAAGCTCATTTGCTGTCCCTTCTGTATACCTCTGAAAAGACGGGAATGTCTCGAAACTCTCCGTATTACGTGCCGGAACAAGTACTCCGACCCCATCATCAGGGGCGTGGAGAAGAAAGGTATCCAATCTGTTTTCGAAGAACCATTGCTTGTCAGGTTCTGTGTATAGCACATAATGAGCGTTCAATTGGTTGGCAAGTTCAGTAGCGCTCTGGATACTCCACTTTATGTTTTGTAATAAAGTAGCCCTGTGAAACTGATGGACTTCTATGCCTGGCAAGGTTGTAATGAAATCAACGAATTGCTTTCCTGAGCCATTATCAGAAACGACAATTGGGCTGCCCCATTCGGAGAGACGTTCTAGAGCCGCACAGAGCGTCTTGTGCTCATGCTCATCCCTTGCCCAAGTCATAGTTGCCACTACTATGTCGCTCTTCTTCATCGTGAACAACTCCCAACTTTAACCTATAGGGAATGCATACTCTGCACGTGAATTTATCCCAGATCTAAACCACTTGACGTTCGCAAACAAACTCCAAGTAAACGTAACACAGCAGTTACATCGATGGAAGTCGCTTCGAAATCGGGATGTATCTGCACCTTCACTGCAATGTTCATCTAAAGGACCCTAATTATAAGCGCTGAAAGCCCCTATGTTATTGTACAATATTGCTATGAATATCGACTTAGTAATTCCATTGGGCACTAACGGCTACATTCCATCTCATGGTAGGCAGACAATGAGCTATTTGGTGCTCATGAGAGATGTGGCTTTACTTCTAGATGCTGGTACTGGAGTAGCTCGTTTACTGGAAGCTCCCATCGCATCTCTGCTACAGAACTATTCCCGTCTGAACATTATCCTGTCCCACTATCATCTAGATCATACCATTGGCTTGTCCTATTTACCTGGTGTGTGGGGAGATCGTCCTGTAACTCTATTTGCGCCAGAACCCCCGTTTACTGAAGCTTCCCCGAGCGAAGCGCTTGATAGACTTCTGCATCCACCTTTGTTTACTGCGCTGAGAGAGTTACCAGGGCCTATAGAGGTTGTTCCGTTCTCTCGTGACTCGTTGCAGATTGGTACTCTATCTATTTCGCTTCGTGCTCAGAAGCACCCAGGAGGTTCAGTTGGGATTCGGATCGAGGATAGACTCGCATATGTCACTGATACGCTCGTAGATCAGGCAACGGTGGATTTCGTGCGAGGCACTAACTTGGTTTTCCATGAGGTCTGGTTAACCGATGCAGAAGCCGAGATGGATGAAGTGGAGCGTCTAAGGCACTCATTTTGTACTGGTGTGGTGCAGATTGCAAACGAAGCAGGCTTAGACCTTCTCATGCCTGTGCATCATCATCCGAGGAGACCAGACTCGGAGCTCAGGGAAATGGCAGAGAAAATGCAAGCGTCTACAACTACCAAAATAGTAATTCCTCAAGAAGGAAGCATTTACGAGCTGATCTAGAACTCGTACCAAATAAGATAGAACTTGATCATGCAGTAGAAGCTACCGCTTCATACCATGTGTATCTGACTCGGGCAACGTGTTTACGCTGGAACTGGGCACGTTCGTACCCGGCAGGGGCTACACAGGCCTGGAAGAAGATGTGTTAGTCACCGAGGACGGCATAGAGTGGTTGAGCACTCCGCAGCGGGAGCCTTGGGTGTTGTGGTAGCGTTGTAGGCTCTTATCGGTTATTCAGGCTGCTGAAATCGAGCAGCGGCTTGCCACCGTGGATGTAGGTCTCCGTGATCCACCAGAAGACGCCAAAGACCATACCGTAGGCCAGCGCCCCAACTAGCACAACTTCAATCAGGCTTCTACTGAAGCTGTAGCCCAGGCGCACGTCAGCTACCATCTTGAACAGGGCCCCGATAATTACGCCTCCATAGAGGACCAGCCCAAGGTTGCCATTGAGAAGGCTCAACATGGAATTACCCCCCATGTAAGCAAGACCATGGAACAAGGCAATAACCATGACGAACTTCAGGTAAAGCTCCAGGCTGTCGTTTGATACGTCAGCGGTGCTCTGCCGCCGTCGCATCCTGTGATGAGCGGTCTCCACACCGGTGGCTACAACTTCGCTGAGGTATGAAACTTCTGCGTATCCGGCGTGTGCGAGTGGCTCACCGCAATTCCGGCAGAAATTCTTAGCTGAATGCCGCGGCTGCCCGCAGTTATCGCAGTATGACACCGTCGAACTATCCTTACGCTGATTTGGAGGAGCTACATAGAATTTCCACGCTTGCTCCTACGAAGTATAGTGCTGGCAGCCACCGCGGGCAATAGGTAAATATGGCTGGTTGTTTAGTATTAATGTACCAAGTCTATAATTAGCTAGTTCGCATCGGACGTAGATCCGTTGCTTGCCACCACATTGGAATCAAACAAATAACGCAGGAACAGATGGCTTTCAACCCGGCGCACCCCGACGAGTCTGCCCCAGGTCGGGTGTTCGGGTGCCAGGCTCCTGCCCTCCACCAAGCCCGGCCGCTGGGTCGCCCCGTCGCGACCTACCACCTGGGGCGAGAGGGTCAAAAACATCTCATCCAGGCACCCATCCCCGAAGAAGTTGCCGATAAGGTGCGGGCCTCCCTCCACCAGTACAACCCCATTTCCTCTCCCACTCCCACCGCCTTCGAGCGTTCTCTCCACAGCCCTCAGCATCGCCCCGGCAGTGAGGTTACCTTCGGCGCGTGCTTGCTCTCCCTCCGGTACCTCCACCTTCACACCAGCAGGCAGTCTTTGTTCGCTAAGGCGCTCTGCACCTGCTGCCGTCGTAACAACCAGCACCGGCTCGCCCGTCGCGAAGAGCGCGGCGCCGGGGCCAATCTCGCCTGACGCGGTGGCTATGACACTCAACGGCGCTCCCCGCTTGCCCTGCGCGGACCGAAACTCAGCGTATGCCTCTGCTAGTGGTGCGTAGGCGTACTCAGGCGTAAGTAAGTGCCTGGGTGAAGTGCGCAGGGTACCGGCCCCCATGATTATGGCGTCGGCTGTGGCTCGCAACAGGCCCATGAGCATGCGGTCGTGCTCGTTGGACCCGCTGATCGCCTTGCCGCCCTCCTTGCCTGGGATGCCCAGCGAGACCACTCCGTCGAGGCTCGTCACCAGGTTACCGATTACGTGAGGCCGCCCCTCCCGCAACGGCATGCGCAGAGCGCCGTAGATACTCGCCAGCTCGTGCGGCAGGGGCAACTCGTGCCCTAAGCTCGTGTCGTAGAGCGTCTCAAAGGCGGCGAGCCTGTTCTGAGTGCCGGCCTGTATCATCTCTGCAACCCACAAGCCACGAAGAACTCCGAACGGAGGGCCGGGTTGTTGTCGTACTCGCCCCGCCAGAAGGTGGTGCGGGTCTGGGGTTGTACTTCCTGCACGCCCCGCATCTGCGTGCACAGGTGGTGCGCTTGCAGGTAGACGGCCACTCCATGCGGTTTGAGCAGCGTGTCTAGCGTGTCGGCTATCTGCTGTCCGAGCCGCTCCTGCACCGTAAAGCGCCTGGCGTAGAGGCGCACGAGGCGGGTCAGCTTGGATATGCCGATTATCTCCTCGTGCGCGATATACCCGACGTAGGCCTGGCCGTAGAACGGGAGCGCGTGGTGCTCGCACAGGGAGTAGAACTGGATTGGCCCCTGGATTACCTGGCTCAGGCGGCAGTCCGGCCCGCCCCGGCACTCGGTCTGGAACACCTTGATCAGCTTGGGGTCGCCCTCGTAGCCAGAGGTGGCATCGAACATGGCCTTTATGAACCTGCGCGGGGTGTCCTCCGTCGAGGGGGTGTCCAGGTCCATGCCGAACGCCGTGAATATCTCCCCGATGTAACTCTCGTATTTGCGCAATTGCTCGTCCGAAATATGCCGTTGGTGCAGGGCCATGCCCGTGCTCAGTTCTTCCTCGAAGTCCATCTTGAGTGACATGATGCTTTCCTTCCTGTATGTGGTGGTATCCTATTTAGAACTTGTTTCAAAGGGTTGACGATAGAGGTTGTAGGGGCAGGTCCCCGTGCCTGCCCTTGTTGGATA
>JALZHG010000274.1 GCA_030914045.1 Chloroflexota bacterium
GGCTTCGACCAAACGCAACTTGCATCCGCGTTCCTTCTCGGTGAGCTTGTCGTAGACAGCGCGGCTCGGCCAGTATTTCTGTTCGAAGAACGGCTGTTCGTTGAAGGCCGCCGCGAGAATGATGTGGCGCGGGATCGCGAGGATCGGGTTCAGAATCAGATGGCCCGACAGACTTTCCCGCAGCCTCTCCTTGTCGCTCTCGTCCAGCGGCTCGTAGTACTTACTCCACTGGTCGGCCATTAGCCGCATCGCCTTCTTGAAGTCTCCGAGGAAGAGAGTCGAGTTAAAGAAGCCGTACGATGCGATCCACTTGAGCTGTGACTCTTTGTCAGACTCCAGCTTCCCGGCTTCGTCCCAGTTCGCCGCGCCCAGTTCGTTGGCCTTGATTAAATCCCCCAAGGCGTACTTCACCACAGCGACAGCACTCCTGCCGCGGAGCTTCGCCAGTCGGCTAATCGCCGCGTCGCCCGCAGACTCCTCGATGATCTTGATGTAACCGAGAAGAATCCTCGGGTCTTTACCCTCGCGCCAACCGACGTTCAACTGCTCGATGGCCGATTCGTAAATCTCGCTGAGCATCTCGTTCTTCTCGCACCGTAGGTCGCCGGTCAGACGCTTCAGTTCGAACGGGCGCGCGAGTATCGTGAGCAGCACGGCAAGGGGCCGAGGGGCCGAGCTGTCGATCACCTTCTGGTCGATTGAGAGAATGAAATCCTTCATCGCCTTCCTCCTCAACAACTGTCCCGCCGTTGAATTACCAAGCACCACACGCCACCAGACGCCCTCGGTGGCGACCCACGCCCGCGGGGTCAGCATCTCCACCCCGAGGAGGATGACCACCACATGTGCGAACGGCGAAGTGATCCACCCCGTAAGGTCGAGCAGCACGACTCGTTCTTGCATCTCTATTACCTCCCATCGGTTGTTTGGCTGCTTACGTTCACGCTCTGACCCGCGACGCCCGTCACGACGAGCCGGGCGGCCGGCCATTGCCGCGGTGCTCGTATAGACGCTATACTCGGTTCTCGCGGTCACTGAATTCATACGGCATCAGGCTGGAAAGTCTTACCGCATCAGCCTGAAAGCTCTAATCTCACAACCCTGAAATAACGAACCCTTGGGCCTGAACAGACTGAACTGCGCTAGTTCAGCGTCCGGCTCAAGAGGCATTTGAGGAAGTTAGAGGATGGAATCTAACGGCCAAGAACAGATCTCACCCGTGTATGAATTCGGGGATTTCAGGCTGAATACGGAGAATAAACAGCTCTTTCTCGTCACCAATAATCAGCTTCTCAAAATCCAGCCGATGCAACTCCGCCTGCTCTGCATCCTGGTCGAGAATCACAACCGTGAACTGAGCAGCGAAGAGCTGTTCAAGCATTTGTGGGGAACTAACCTCTCACCGCTCGGCAAGAGCGCCAATGAGAGGCGGAGCCGGACGGTTGATTTAAATAAGCTCCAGTCGCAGGTCAAACTTTTGCGGCAGGTAGTCGGAAAGGGGGCGATAAAAAACAACCCCGAAACAGGGTGTTATTTCTTCGACGAGTCGGTGAGGATCGTCCCGCCGCCACAGTCGCCCGACACCGCTGAGATCACCCCGTCGCCCGAACCTGAATCCGTTGAAAGCACTCCGGAGCCTGACCCTGAACCCGTTAAAGTCACTCCCGAGCCCGAACCCGACGACTGGCAGACGACGTCCGCTGTCATTTCGGATTTCGAGTTTAAGGACTGGCTTTTCGAGTTCGACGAATGTCTACGGATAAAAATCTTTCTGGGCGTGGGGGTACTATTCTCGCTTCTTTATTCAATCGCTTATCTGCTGCGCGATTCCATTCATGCGCCGTGGCTCGGAGAATACACCCCCGGCGTGGCACTCAGCCTGATTCAGGTCGTCGTGGTCGGCGGGGCCTTGATGGCCACCTACTTCATCCTCGACCGGAACGTGAAAGGGTTCCCTTCCTCAGAGAAAGCGGACACCGCGCTGATGGAGATCAGTGGCTACACTGATGCAAAGAAGTGGCAGGACGCGAAGGCAGGTACCATCAGCTCTCTGACTCAGTTCTCGCGCTTCTGGAAGTTTCTCTTGGGTGCGTGGGCAGGTCTCTACCTTGTGCTGATCTTTACCATCCACTTTAAGGTGAAGGTGGAGGAATATAAGCGATTGCTCTCGCAGGGTGTTCAGAACTTACCGGCGGACCCGAGCACCCTGTTCACGTCGTTCAATATCGCTTCGACTGTTTTCAACAATCTCAACTCGCTGGCGCTGGCGCTCTGTTTTGTCGTCCTCAACCATCCGACGGTCATCAGAGGAGATCAGCAAGAGACGAGCATTGATCGTGTCACCAAGCTGATCATAGGATGGGGGATAGTTGCGACAGTCGTGTTCACGCTGGCCGAAATTTTACTCGTCTTCGTTCCCCATCAGCCGATGTTTGATTGGATGACGCCCTCGAACTATATGCGGGCGTTCGACCTCGTCAGCGGCCTCGCCGGGGCGGTCACGCTATCGTTGTGCGTCGGGCGCGTGCAGAGTAAATTTTTGGGCCCCTCGACGTGGTTGCCGTTGGCCCTCTACTTCTATGTGGCGATTCAGTCTCTATACGCGGCTATCCCGGCGGAGAGTTGGGGCGCGTTGATGATCGAGGCGGCCTTGATCCTAAAATGCCTTCTCTACCTGTACGTGGCCTGGCTTTTTAAATCCGGGCGGCTCCTGTTCTACTTCGTGCGGGTGAAGACTGTCTATCAGAAGACCGACATCGAGTGGCACGGGTTCCTCACTAATTTGAATAGAGAGCAATAATCAATCGTCGTTGACTTATGCAGGGCAATCGGCATTTAGGTTGATCTGATCAAAATGGGCCGGCGTAATTAGCCCTCCCTACGAAGAGTCTTTCACTCTCTCACGTTCCATCTGTGGCTCTTAAGACTTATTGTACCCATTCGGTGAATCTAATTATTCTCTTCAGATGGTTCCCCTTTTCGCCACGTAGGGTTCACTTTCAGCTCCTTCGTGAATCGAATGACGCTAGCTAGATAGCGTATGCCTTTCACTCTTGTTGAGGCTGACCCTGATGTTGAGCACGTCAACCACCTCCCCTTGTGGAGGCGATCGCGCCTGCCCCACATGCCTTCATAAGTAAGATTGCCGCAAGCGCGCTAAACCTTCATGGTGGAACAGGAACAGTAGAAACTCCTTCTCCCCATCAACTGCCGACAGTAATCACAACCTCCGCCGCCACCATTTTTGTCTTCGCGGATTTAGCTGAGCGCGCGACCCGCACAACGATCAAGCAACAGGAGATGTAATACTTAGGCGTGCCACAAAGATGGCACACTATCGACGTCCCTAGCTTGAACTAAAGTATCGGGGTAAGGGTGAGATGAAATGAGTATAGAGAACGAATTGGCGGTTTTTCTGAACGAGCAGCTAAGAGAGCTGCCCATTAAATCCCGGGATATTGAACTGATACACTACCACTACGGATTTCGTGGTGTAGCATGGCCCACCCTAGAAGAGACCGCAGAAAAGTTCGAATTATCGAAACAACGGGTCAGGCAAATCCTAGAATCGAAGTTTAGGGAGAAGGTTGAAGTTAATGACTTACCTTCATTAGTTGGCCTAGCAGGGATTATTACCTCAAGACGTTTTGTACGCTCGGACAAGATTTCCGAAGCAGCCTCGCAGGCCTCCTTATTACAACCGGATGTTCCATTGATAGGGCTGCTCAACCTACTTCACGACTTAGGGCTCTGTACGGATTACGAGATTTACACGGCAGGCCTGTTGAGGGCACCGAGGGCCACAATCTCATCGAACTCTAATCTCTTCCTCATAAGCCAAGAAGAGTTGCCGCGTCTTCGGGAGGCGTTGCGTGTAGCGAAGGGGCTGCCTGGGTGGGACGGGATCGCCCGGCTGGACTTTTTGAAGAAGGAACTGGGTGAGGGGTTCGAATATTTCGATGAAGTCGTCGACATGCTAAGGTCAGACGAAGACTCGTGGTTCTACGATTACGACGGGGCTACATATTATCTTTTCGAGACGCGTCACAACTCCCTGATCAACGCGATGGAGAAGGTTAAGTGTGTGGCCGCCAAGGCCGACCACGACGAACTGGCGGAGACGC
>JALZHG010000086.1 GCA_030914045.1 Chloroflexota bacterium
AGGTAGTAGACCTCGTAACTGGCGTACTCAATTCGGTCCTAGACAACCCTGCCCGAAAGATCATCGGCATATTTATAGGGGCTGCGATTGGGATCGTTATTGCTGCGCTATTTGGGTTGGACATCTTCTGGTCTATACTGGGCAGTGAAACGGTTTTCACCTTTGGGGACGCACCCAGGGCGCTGACACTACACGTTGGGGTGGCACTATCAGGAATAATTATCGGGCTTGGTGCCGATCCTACGCATCAAGTTATTCGGCTGCTGGAGGAGAAGAAGAAGGACCTGAAGGGCCGGAATCCGTAGACGGTGCAGACATATGGCAGACATATGTCTTGTAAAGACTACCTGCTTTTCGTATTCCTTGCCCGTACCGCTAAGCAGCGGAATTTGGGTCTGTTCCCGAACCTAGAAACTGCTGCTTGGCTGTTAGCTTTTGTGGTATAATACGGCACTTTTTGTCACCCATCGGGACGAGTTGCTCATATTCAGGGCAGTCTTCCCTATGCCGTTTGTACTGCGAGACTCATGATAGGTCCCGTCGTTAGACAACTCAGGCAGGAGCGCCACCTGAGCCAGGAGACTCTGGCCGACGCCGCTCACGTGAGTAGCGGCTACCTGTCCAAGCTGGAGAGGGGGCTGTACAAGTCGCCCTCCTTCGAGGTGCTCAGCCGCATCGCCGGGGCATTGGGCTTGCAGACGGTGGAGCTTTACCGCGCGGCAGGCATAGAGCACCTGCTGGATGCTATCGACCCCAAGCTGGAGCCGCTGATGGAGACTTTCACTCCCAAGCTGGAAGACCTGCCGAAACGCGACCGCGACCTTATCTTGTCGGAGATACACCGGGTGTTCCGCGAGGAAGAGGAGGGCAGGTGAGCACCCTTACCGACGAGGTACTCGACTCGATTGACTTCCTGGTGCACCGCTACCACCTGCACTCGCGCGTGCCGGTGGACCTCAGCCCGATACTGGAGCGATTCGAGATCAAGAAGCACAACTTCACTCCCATGACGATGGGGTTCGTGCTCGTGCGGCCCAAGCAGATACACATCGGGGTCAGCAAGAACCTGGACGTGGCATGGCACCGGATGGCGCTGGCCCACGAAGCGGCCCACATCATCGCCAACCAGCCCCACCAGCTTTTCGTGTGCAAGACCGGCGACTGGTCGCGCGAGAACGACGAACGCGAGGCCCAATTGATCGCCGCGTGCCTGTTGGTGCCGTTGAAAGTGATAGAAGACAGCTACAGGGTGGAGGCCGCGCCGCAGTTGGGCCGGATGCTCAAGGTGCCCGCCGACCTCGTTGATTTGCGCTGGTCGTTCGCCCGCGTGCATGGGGACATATAGGCGTGCGGCCGGGCGAACGGGTGCCCACCCGGTACCGAAAAGCGGTCGCCTACATCACGCGGGAGAAAGAAGGGCGCAGGCAACTGCTGGTCTTCACGCACCGTGATTACCCAGAGGCGGGCGTGCAAGTCCCCGCGGGCACGGCGCACGATAGCGAGGAGATAGAGGCCACCCTGTTCCGAGAGGTAGAGGAAGAAACGGGGCTTACCGGCCTGCACCTGGTACGTAAGCTCGCACAGCGGGACTATATGCACCCGGACACCCACAACATCCACGAGCGCCATTTCTTCCACATGCTCGCGCAGTCTGACACACCCGACGCATGGTCCTGGATAGAGACCAGTGGAGGCGAAGTGCCGGACGAAGAGGGATATGTCTTCGACTTCTACTGGCTCGACCTGGACGGAGAAATTGAGTTAGCTGGCAATCAGGGTGACGTACTGCACATGTTGTGGGAGGACGATGGACGATAGGGTACCAAGCCATTTGTAGTCTATCGTCCATCGTCTCTCACGCCTTTGCCCGCGCCACCGTCACTATGTATATGCGCTTGGCACCTGTTGCACGCACAACAGCTACGCACTCGCTGAGAGTGGAGCCGGTGGTGAATACGTCATCTATGAGCAGCACGGCCGGGTAAGTCTCCTCCCCTTCCCAGGCGAAGGCGTCACGCACGTTGTCGGCTCGTTCGTGCGCGTCCAGGCCAACCTGCGAGCGAGTGTGCTTTACGCGCTTGAGGTTAGAGCTGAGGGGCCAGCCGGTGAGGTGGGCAAGCTCGCGCCCGAGCAAATGGGCCTGGTTGTAGCCTCTCGACCGCTGTTTCTCTTTGTGCAGAGGCACCGGCAATATGGTAGGCGTGAGGCGTTGCAGATCAGGCCAGCAGGGGCTGTGCTCCAGGGCGGCGTGCATAATCTCGGCCAGAGGGCATGCCAGCGGAGTGTCGTTCTCGTACTTGAGGTTGTGGATGGCCTGTCGCAGAGGCCCGTCGAACTCGCCCGCGCAGACCAGGCCATGCACGCCCATGATGCTGTGCCCCTGCTCGTGGGGTGGAGCTATCGACTCGCGACAGGAGGGACAGAACCAGTCGCCCCGCCTGTCGCACCCTCCGCAACGGGGCGGATAGAGCAGGTCGAGTATGAAATTCCACGCCTTAGACTCGGTGGAAGTTGCTAACATACGACCACCTTACAGTTTCACCCTGCTCTGAGTGTCAATAACTCTCCGGTCCCTCTTGCTCGTGTACCAGCTTGCCGTTGACGTAGACCCGGACCGGGTGCTGGTAGATGTCGAGGGGGTCGCCCGACCAGATTGCTACGTCGGCGTCTTTGCCCTCGGCTATGGAGCCGATGCGGTCCGCGACACCCATAATCTCGGCGGGGTTGATGGTCACCAGGCGCAGCGCCTGGTCGCGTTCCAGTCCGTGTTTTACGGCCAGGATAAGCTGCATCGGCAGGTACTGCACGGGCACTACCCAATGGTCGGTGGTAAGGGCAACCTTCACGCCTTCGCGCACGAGTATGCCGGGCGTGGTCAGGCGGCGGCCTTTCACCTCGGGCTTGTACCTTCCTGTGAGTGTGGGGCCGACTACGGCGGGGATGTTGCGCTTCAACAGTTCGTCGGGTATAAGGTGGGCCTCGGTGGCGTGGTCGAGCACCATGTCGAAGCCAAACTCGTCGCGGATGCGGAAGGCGGTCAGTATGTCGTCGCTGCGGTGGGCGTGCCAGCGCATCGGTATCTCTCGGCGCAGCAGCATGCCGAGGTGCTCCATCTTGATGTCGCGCTCGAACGGCTTGGTGGGGTCGTTCTGCATCTCGGAGGCGTCCCGCTTGAGAAGGTAGTTGCTCGCCTTCACCAGGTTCTCGCGCATGAGGGCGGCCACACCCAGGCGGGTGCTGGGCATCTTCTTCTGGTCGCCGTAGCTCTTTTTGGGGTTCTCGCCCATCGCGGACTTCAGCCCGGATGGGTTCCTTACCACCATATCATCGATGCGGTCGCCGTAGGTCTTGATCAGCACGGTCAGGCCGCCAATAACGTTGCCGCTGCCGGGCATGACGTTCACGGCGGTTATCCCGGCGGCCAGGGCGTCCCGGAAGGCGGTGTCGCGGGGGAAGGTGGCGTCAATGGCGCGCACCTGCGGCGTTACCGGGTCGGTGTTCTCGTTCGTGTCCGACCCTTCCTTGCCGATGTCCATTTCACCGATGCCCACGTGGGTGTGCGCGTCGATGAAGCCGGGCACTACCACCTGGCCGGAGGCGTCCACCACCTCTGCGCCCTCTGGTACGGTCACATCGTCCACCGCGCCGACGGCGGCGATCTTGCCGTCATCGCCCAGCAGCACGGTGCCCCGCTCCCACACTACATCGCGCCCGTTCTCGTCCTGTGACATGGTCAGCACGCGCCCGCCCTTGATTGCGATCATGAAGCTACCTCCCGGTGTGTGTAGTACGTAGTAAGACAGTCCGTTGTACCACTCCTGGCGGGTGTTGTCAAAGCTTGTGCCAGGGCGGAAAAGTTCATAAACAAAATGCGACTCTGGGTACCGTGCAATAGGGCATGCTTCCTGCTTATAGGCGAACTACCGGCGCTAGACATAAATGCGGGGCGTATGTCCGCAGGTCATTATCAGGGCAGGAGAAAAAAATGGGCAACAGCAAACAGGGGAAGGCTCAGGAAACGGCAGCATTACCGGTGGTAACCACTGACCCGGTGCTGGCTCACCTGAGGCAAGCCGAGGAGCAGTACCAGCAGTTCCGGCAGCAGTGGGCGCGGCAGGGAGAGGAGCTTACCGAAGCGAGGTTCCAGGTCGGTGAGCTGGTGGCGAGCACCGCCAGCCTCCAGGCAAATTTGCAGACCAGCCAGGAGCAGACGGAGCACCAAGCCGCGCAGTTGCAGGAGATGCAGGCCCAGTTGGCCCGCGCGCAGGAGGCCGTGTCGCGGCTGGAGGCGAGCCTGAACGAGGCCCAGCAGATGCGAGAGCAAGAACACCGGGCGGCGCAACGCTCGCGAGAGAGGGCCGCGCAGATGGCCGAGGGCTTCAAGCAGATACACCGCGCCCTATTCGAGGGTGGCGTGTACGGCCTCATCCTGAAGGCATGCCTCACAATCACCGGGGCCACCCGCGGCCTCTACGTGACCACGCGGGGCGGGATTGACAACCTGCGAATACGAGCCGCCGAGGACATAGACGGCTACCCGGAGTCGCCGCCGTCCGAGTTCATCAAGGCTATCTGCCGGAGGGTGCTGGAAGACAACGACTCGCTGGTGTGCAACAGCGAGCAAGAGCTAACCGACCTGCCCCGGCCTGAGCGCCCCGGCGAGCGTTTCCAGAACATGGTAGCGACCCCGGTCGTGCTGCTCAGGAGCCTCAACGGTATCATCATCGCCGCGGATAAGCTCAACGGCGACTTCGATGAGAGCGATATCGAGACGCTGCTGAGCGTGGGCGACCAGGCGGCGGTGGCCGTGGAGAACCGGCACCTGCAACAGGCGCTACAAAACTCCTACGTCGCGACCGTGAGCATGCTGGCCGACGCGGTGGAAGCCAAGGACCCCTACACCCACGGGCACTGCGACCTAGTTTCGCGTTACGCTCGCCTTATCGCCGAACGGATGGACCTCGAGCAGCAAGACCGGGCGGTCATATGCTACGCCGCTTTGCTGCACGACGTGGGCAAGATAGGCGTGAGCGACGGGGTGCTCAACAAGCCGGGGCCGCTGCTGCCCGAAGAACGCGAGCTGATGCGCGCGCACGTGCGGGTGGGTCACGACCTGCTGTCGAAGGTGCCCGCGCTTTCCAGGGTGGCGGACGTGGTGCTACACCATCACGAGTGGTACGACGGCAGCGGCTACCCTGACGGGCTGAAGGGCGACGAGATACCGATTGCCGCCCGCATCGTCTGCTGCGTGGACGCCTATTGCGCCATGATTACCAAGCGCAGCTACAAGGAAGCCTACAGCATTGAGCGGGCGCGCGACGAGTTGTCGCGTTGTGCGGGCACCCAGTTCGACCCCAGGGTAGTGCAGACCTTCCTCTCGATCCTGGACGAGACCGGCGGTGAACTCATCTTCGATGAAGGCGAGGACGAAGCAGCCTGCGGCGTGCTCCCCGGCTTCTACAACATCCACGAATGGAGCCAGGCGGTAAATTAGGAGACGAAAACGCAAAGGCGCAAAGGACGCAAAGAACGCGCAAAGAGAAGAATAAGTGTTAGAGAATACAAGAAGGAGCAGGGTACGTGATGTCGTACCCTGCTCCTTTTGCTTAGAACACTCTACTTAATCTCTGCGCGTTCTTTGCGTCCTTTGCGTCCTTTGCGTCTTTGCGTTTTCGTCCCCTTGCCGACTGCTAGGACTCAGGGGAGGCGGTGGGCTTCATGAACGGGGACTTCCTGGTGCGGCTTGCAGTGGCCTCTACCTTCCTTACCGGAGCCGCGTCCTGGGATTCGGACTCGGGGGAGCGACGACCGAAGCGGGTGCGGAGGCCGTCAAGCAGGCTGTAGGCTACGGGCACCACTATGAGCGTCAGCAGGGTGCTGGTGAAGAGGCCGCCTACTACCACGGTGCCGAGTTCAGCCGCGATGATGGAGCCTTCGCTGAAGCCGAGCACCAGGGGCATAAGGGCTATCATGGTAGCCACGGCGGTCATGATGATGGGGCGCACGCGGGTACGGCCGCCCTGCACCAGTGCGTCGTAGGTGGACATGCCCCGGTGCTTCAGTTGCTCCACGAGGTCCAGCAGCACGATGGCGTTGGTCACCACGATGCCGACCAGCATCAACACGCCGATGAGGGCACTGATGCCGAGGGGCCTGTCGGTAATGAAGAGGGCCACGATAGAGCCGATGGCCGCCAGGGGCAGGGAGAACATGATGATGAACGGGGTGGAGAGGGAGCCGAAGGTCAGCACCATCACCATGTACACCAGGATGATAGCCACCACGAGCGCCACGCCCATCTGCTCGAACGATTCGCTCTGCTGCTGCGACACCCCTCCGAGCGTGATGCTCAGGTCGCCTCCTACTTCAGCTTTGACCGCGTCAATGGCCTTCTGAGCTTCGCCCGTCACGCCCGAGGTGCTGTCGGAGTTGATGGTGCCTCTGACCGTGACGGCACGCTCCTGGTCTACACGGGTGATGGACACAGGCCCGTCGCCACGCGTGACCTCTGCCACCTCGCTGAGGGGCACGGGGTTGACGGTGCCCACCAGTATGCCTCGGATAGCCTCGATGTCGTTGAGAGTGGCCTGGTCGTAGGTAGCTTCGACGTCGTACAGCCGCCCGTCAATGGTGATACTGGTCACGTCCTGGCTGGTGAGGAGGTTACGCACCTGCTGGGCTATCTGGGCGGCGGTGGTGCCGTGCTCCAGGGCCTTCGCGGGATCTACCTGCACGCGGATTTCGGGCTTGGCGCGGGCCGCATCGCTGGTCACGTTCACCAGGTCGCGGATGGCCTTGAGCCTGGTCACCAGGGAGTCGCTGGCCCTCAGCACCTCGTCGTAGTTGCTGCCGGAAACCACCGCCGCGAAGGCGCTGCTGTTGAAGCCGCCTCCCACACCTGGCGTCACGTTGTACGACTCGATCTTGTTGCCGGGTGCCAGAGTGTCAAGCAAGCCGCGCACGTGCTCGGCCTCAGCGTTGATGTCCACCTCGCGGTCGTAGTTCACGGTGAAGCTGGCCGTGCTGTTGCTGCCGAGGGCCACGAAGCCGGTAGCGGCGGCCTCGGCGTTGGAGCCGATGTTCACCTGGTAGTTCTCGACCTGTTCCAGCTTCTGTAGCTCCGCCTCGATGGTCTCAGCCACGTCGCTGGTGGTCTGGATGTCGCTGCCGGGTGACAGGTTGACGGCCACGTTCAGCACCTTGTCGCTGCCGACGTTGATGAAGCTGGTGCCGAGCAAGCCAAGCGCGGGTATAGCCATTGACCCGGCGAACAGCAGCAGCGCGACCGCAATCGTGCCCCACTTAGTCCAGTTGTTGCGCAGGGCGAACTTGATGGTGGGCGTGTAGAGGCGCTGTACCCAGGTCTCGCGGGTCTCGGCGTGAGCGGCGGCAGCCTTGCCTGGATTTTTGGCGCGTCCGGTCTTGAGCAGGATGACCGCGAGCACAGGGATAACGGTCAGGGCCACGAGCAGCGAAGCCAGCAGCGACACCGAGACGGCCACCGCGAACGAGCGGAAGAACTCGCTCACCAGCCCCGCGATGAAGCCAAGCGGCAGGAACACGCAGACCGTGGTAATGGTGGAGGAGGTGATGGCCGTAGCCACTTCTTTGGTGCCGTTGTAGGCGGCGTCACGTAGCGACTCGCCTTCCTGGAAGTGGTGCCTGTAGATGTTCTCAAGCACCACGATGCTGTCGTCAACCACGCGCCCGATTGCCACCGCCAGGCCCGCCAGGCTCATGATGTTGAGCGAGATGTTGAGGGCGTTCAGCAGGATGAGGGCAATCAGGATGGACAGGGGGATTGAGACGGCGGTGATGAGTGTCGAGCGGATGTTGGTCAGGAAGATCAGGATCACGATAATCGCCAGCAACGCTCCCAGCACGCCCTCTCGAATGAGGCCATCAAGCGACTCCTTGATGAAGGTCGATTGGTCCACCAGGATAGCCTTCTCGGAGCCGGGCAGCGCCTTGATTGCCTCGTCCATGCGGGCGTTCAGGGCGTCGGCCACCTGGATGGTGTTGGCATTCTGGGTCTTGTAGACGACCACGGAGAGGCTGGGCTTGCCGTTGCTGCGGCTGATGGTGTCACCCGCTGCATTGGCGAGTTCCACCGTGGCGACCTCGCCCAGTGTGACGGCGGGGATTGGCTCTGTAGGCTGCGCGGGTTGAGTCTGCCCGGCGGCACCGCCAGCACCTTGCTGGCCTCCTGCCTGTCCACCGGGGGCACCCTGCTGTCCTTGCTGTCCTTGCTGCCCACCTGCCGCGCCTGCACCCTGACCGGCACCTGCCTGCGCGGGTATGGCGGGGCGTACCACCAGTTCGCGCAGGTCATCGACCGCATTGAACTGGTTGGTGACGCGCACGGGGATAGATTGGCCGTTATCCACCACCTGTCCGGTGGGGAAGGATATGTTATTCGCCTGCAAAATACCGGTGATTTGCGATGCCGTGAGGCCGTTCTCCCGAAGCTTTGCGGCGTCGAAGGTAATAATCACCTGCTTTTCGCCGCCGCCCGCCACCGTTACCGAGTTCACGCCGTTGATGGCCTTTAGCTCGGGGACGATCTTCTCCTCGACCTCGCGGCGTAGGTTAGCCAGCGCGTCCTCGCCACCCGCCTGCGTGTTGATGGTGAAGGCGACCACCGGGATGTCCTGGAAGTTGAAGCGGCCCACGTTCGGGCGCTGGACCTGCGCAGGGAAGGTCTGACGATTTACTGCCTCCTGTATTGTCTGCTGGGTCTTCTCCATGTTGGTGCCGTACTCGTACTGGGCCGTGACGAATGACACGCTATCGCTGGAAGTAGAGCTAACCGATTTGAGGTTGGCGCTGCCCGCGAGTACCTTCTCGACAGGCTCGGTAACGTCGCGGCGCACGTCGTCTGGGGCCGCGCCGGGGTATATAGTGACCACGCTGAGCACCGGCAGGTCTATATTGGGCAGCAATTCGCTCTTGAGCTGCTGCGTGGCCGTCCACCCGCCGAACACCACAAGGGCCATCACCATAAAGATGATGGGGGCCTTGCGCAGCGAGAACCGCGTAAGGAAATCCATCTATTCGTATCCTCCGGATGTAAAAGGCATTTGAATATGCGCAGCTATATTACGCGGGCAGGAAAGCAAGAGTTTGCGTAAACCCGCCCACTGCTTCTATATGTGAAATTATACACAATGTTGCTGAAGCTGACAAGAGGGTTTTGGTCCTATGAAAGGGGGTGGCTACTGGGGAAGTAGTTTGTGGTTGGGGTATAGGGGTTAGGGGCAGGGCAGCGGCCTCGTGGTGGCCTCGTGCAAGCGGCGCAAGGTCCAGGTCCCGTCTGCGTCATGGCTGTAGGGAGTTGATAGCAGGTGGCAAAGTAAAATAAAACGTTGGACCAGGTATGTCTGGATCGAACCTGCCACCTTGCCACGTTGAAAAGTGCCACGTAGAGATTTTCCATTCACCTTGCTCTGACAACGCCGGCAGTTCTGCCACAGAGTACCCATAAGCCGGTGGTCCTGACTCCTCGTACAAAAAAGCTGACTTGCCCCCAGCTTCCAGTCGTAGTCCACAACAGACATACGCAGGGGCCACGGAACCCGACTTTGCAGAGTATTCCAACCCCCAAAATACACGCACGTAGTGGCGAGTGGCAATCACTTTTGTTACAGCGATTCTAGTTCCATGGGAAACTGCAAGTGTCTGATCCACATCAGCAATACGCCGCAACGGGTCAACAGGCAAAGAGAAATCGAAGGTAAAAGGCCCCTTGACCTCACGCATTACCGACTCACCATTAGACTGCGGCACCTGCACCTGGGCGATGTTCAGCGTCAGGTGCAATTTGAGTTCCGCGGGGAGCTGCTCAGGGGAGAGTTGAGGGTCAAATACGAGCCGGGCGGCTGGTGGAATAGCGCCTCCTCGGTCCTGCCACTGGAGTTCGGACGCCAAGCGGAGTACGCGACCACCGGCTTCGGTCAGCCAGGGTCGATAGCCTCTCTTGGAGAGGATCTCTGCAGGTGACAGGTCAGTGGGGGTGGGAGGGCTGCCTGGACAAGGCGAAGGCTGCCGTGGCAGAGGTTCGCACATGGATAAGTTGTCTGGAAACGGCTGTAAGCCTTGCACTGTATAGGTTAGGACCACCCGGTTAGCATCAGCAGATATGGGGTACAAGGTTACGGTATATCCATCCACGGTCTGGCTCAACGGCTCAACCGGGACCAGCGTGGGGTAAACGATAGGACTAGGGCTATCAATTGTCGGGCTGGCTTGCGCCCTATTTATGGCGTTAGCATTAGATGCCGTGTAATTGCCGGTGCTTTCGCGTGTGAGTGGAATCGTGCTCTGCTCGGTGGAGATAGGGGGATTAGTGGAGATAGGGGGATTGTATCTGCTGTGGGGGTTGTATGTGACAGGGCTGGGCCTCAGCAATAGCACGATTATTAGCCCCACCAGCAGAGTAGCGAGGCTTATGGCAGTGTAAATAGCGAGGAGCCTTTCACTCTTCATACTGTGGCTCAATCGTTCTTCATCGTTAAATGCCTATCGCCGGATTATGTAACCTCAAAGCTGTGGGTGATGCGCTCGCATACCTAGAGGGATTATACCCCTTCCGTTCGAGCGAACGATTCTTGCTCCAGCACCCCATGTTCCGGTACGGCCTCGTCGCTCCCGTCAGCCGCGGCATGGGCACCGGCGCGTATGGCGCGGGCAATCGCCTGCCCCGAAAGCACCAGGGGCCGTGTGGTGGCCTCCTGCAACCGCCGCAGGCTGCGAGAGACCTTACGGGTCCAGCTTGCGTACTTCTCGTCGTAGCTGAGGGCGGCGGTCCTCACGCCCACGTCCACACCGGTGTCCTCGCGCAGGTACCAGCGGTGGTCCATAATCCACAGATAAAGGTCGCCCTCGGTGTGGCCGGGAAAGCCGCGCAGGATGTCGTTGTCGCGTATCGTGTGCACCACCGGCAGGTAGACGTTGTCGTACCAGTCGAGCACCGCTTCCTCCCAGCTAACGGGGCGGTTTTGGTCGATGCCCATGTACCAGCGGTGCGCCGAGATGTGCTCGATCAGCACATCGTAGCGACCGAGAGTGCTGAAATCAATGCGCATGCCGGGCCTTAGCTGGTCCAGCTTGGTCTGCTCCAGGAAGCGCGCGTACTCACCCAGCTTTATCAAGTCGCGCGGGTCGGTGGTGGGCGACAGATGCACCGTAGTGGGCATCTCGATCACTTCCGCGTCGATGTAGTCCATCCCCCGTTCCTTGGCGACCGACACCCGGTGGTTGCCATCCTTCACGAAGTAGACATCGTCTACCTTGTAAAGCTGTATTGGCGGCAGGATCACGTCGCTGAGGGCGGCGATATCGACGCTCTCCCAGCGAGGGCGGGTGTGCGTCTGGGTGGGCAGGAAGGCGCGGTTGAAGTCGTGGTAGCGGTCCACGCTACCGACGATGTCACTGATATGCACCTGCTGGATGCCCCGGTAATGCTGGCCCGTGAGGGGTAGCTTTTCCTTGACGTCCTCGAAGGAGAGGAGCCAGTTCGGCTCGCGCTTGAGGGAGGATATTAGCTGGCTGATGAAGGCCTTGCGGTGCGCGCGCTCGAAGTCGTGCGCCGCGATTTGAGTGAGCTGATGTTGCCTCAGGTTACCATCCATTTTTTGACCCCGCGAAGTAGCTCGGTCTGAAGTTGCCACCCGGCTCGCCCTTCAGCCGGTTCCAGGTGCAGCGTCACGTGCCCGTAAGCGTTGAGCACCTGCGTAGCGCCCAGGTCTGTGTAGACGGGCAGCATAGGCTCGTAGCGATGGGTGTGGCCGTGCAGCAGGACGGCGGGGCGGAAGCGTTGTATGAATGCGTTTAGGGTGGTGAAACCTCGGTGAGCTATGTCATTGTTGTCGTGTATGCCCCGTGGGGGGGCATGCGTCACCAGCACGTCCAGGTATCGCCCGGTGCGCACCTTGTTCGCCAGCAGGCCGGGTACCAGGCGCAGCAGGGTCAGCGTGAACTGCTGCTCCGTGTACTGGTGCGGCCCGCCGTTGTAGAAGGGGCTGCCCTCCGCGCCCGCTATCAGCAGTCCTTCGTGCTCCACCACCTTGCCGTTAAGGTTGAGGATGCCGGGGTAGCTGCTGGGAGAGCACTGCTTGGTCATCGGGTCGTGCGGCACGTAACAGTGGTTGCCGATTACGTGCATGAACTGTACGTTGAAAGTGCTGTAAAGAAACTCCAGGTAGTCAGCGGGGAGGTCGCCGCAGCTCAGCAGCAGATCGACCGGGCCCAGCCACTTAAGAACGTTGTTGCTATAGAGTTGTGGCTCCACCTGGTCGGCGACCGCGAGGATACGCATCGGTTTGAGCTTCTAGCTATCGGCGCTTCGTATTCGACAACTGCGTCGGGGGTATCAGGCCCTGACGGCCCACTCACATAGAAGCAAGTACCGGACCTAACAGAGCGTTGCACCCACATTATACAGTAATACTAACGCTGGGCAGGCGGCCAGGGATTTGGCATTCGGGATGCAATCAGCATGCAGCGGGACCAAAGCCCCACCTTGTCATCCTGAGCGTAGCGAAGGATCAGGTGGCATGCGAGAGTCCTCAACATACAGGATGCTGAGGGTAAGAGGGACTATGTGCCACAAAAGGGAGAGTCAAGAACGGGCGGCTGATCCTTCGCTACGCTCAGGATGACAAGGTGGGGCTTTGGTCTTGCCAACTGCTACTTGGGTGCGAAATGTTCCTCAGCGGGCGTGTACTCAGACACCTAGCATGAGTCAGTCTGCTAACCGGACCACGACCCCCTCATTCGCGCGTAACCTGAAGTTATCCACGTTGGCGTTGCCTGTGCGGTCCATCTCTGTGGAGAGGAGCACCTGGCCGGTTGGAGCAATGGCGGACAGGTCGAGGGGCCGCTCGCGTGGACCGAAGTTGAGGAGCACCAACACACGGTCGCCATCGTGCTCTCGCAGGTAGGCATATACGTCAGGCTCGCCGCTCTCTACGGTGCGGTAGGTGCCGAGGGAGAGAGCGGGAGTCTCGCGGCGCAGGGCTGTAAGCGCCTGGAACATGGAGAGGATGGAGCAGGGGTCTTGCTGCTGGACATCTACATTGACCGTCGCGTAATCAGGGGCGACGGGCAGCCACGGCTCGACGGTGGAGAAACCGGCGTACTCGCTTGCGTCCCACTGCATGGGGGTGCGCTCAGGGTCGCGCCCCAGGTTCTGGCCGGGCACGTTGATGCCCCAGGGGTCCTGCTCCTTGTCCGGTGGTATGTCCACGTCGGTCATGCCAAGTTCGTCGCCGTAGTAGCACGTGGGGGTGCCGCGCAGCGTCAGGAGGAGCATCTGCGCCACCCGTGCCTGTTCGGCCCCCACCCGTGAGGCTATGCGGTGCCTATCGTGGTTGCCCAGCACCCAGTTGGGCCAGGCACCTTCCGGCAAGGCGGCTTCGTACTCCTCGACCAGCCGCCGCACTACGGCCACCGTCCACTCTTTGGCCCGGGAGACGAGGGCGAAGTTATAGGGCAGGTGGCATTCATCCAGCGCCGTACCATAGTAGAGCATGAGGCGGGGTAGCGGCAGGTAGATCTCGCCTATCATCAGGCGCTCGGAGTACTCGTCCACGACGCGGCGCATGGCCCGCATGGCGTCGTGCATCTCCGGCAGGTCTTCGGTGTAGATGTGGAGCAGCGACTCGTGCGGTGGGGCACCCGGCACGTAGTCCGGGTCGGGAGGCTCGTCTCGCATTTGCGGGTCCTCATAGAGGAACCACACCGCGTCCAGCCGGAAGCCATCCACGCCCCGGTCGAGCCAGAAGCGCATGGCGTTGTGCATCGCCTCGACCACGTCCGGGTTGCGCCAGTTGAGGTCGGGCTGCTCCTTGAGAAACTGGTGGTAATAATACTGCCCCGTCGCCTCGTCATACTCCCAGGCCGAGCCTCCGAATACGCTCAGCCAGTTGTTGGGAGGCCCACCATCCGGGGCGGGGTCGGCCCACATGTACCAGTCGCGCCGGGGGTTGTCCCTGGACGAGCGCGACTCCACGAACCACGGGTGCTGGTCCGAACTATGGTTGGGCACGAAGTCGAGTATGACCCTTATGCCCCGGCTGTGGGCCTCAGCTATCAGGCGGTCGGCATCATCGAGCGTGCCGAACATCGGGTGCACGCCCGTATAGTCGCTCACGTCGTACCCGAAGTCGGCCATGGGCGACGGGTAGAAAGGCGAAATCCAGATGGCGTCGATGTTGAGCCACCGCAGGTAGTCCAGTTTCTCGATGATGCCCGGCAGGTCGCCTATGCCGTCGCCGTTGGAGTCCTTGAAGCTACGCGGGTATATCTGGTAGACGATACCCGATTGCCACCAGGGCGATTTGGGAATTGGGATTTCGGATTGCGGATTTAGGTTCATTCCAGGCAATAGCAACTCCTAAACTTCAAATCCGCAATCCGAAATCCCAATTCCCAAATCATCTTAGCCTTTCACCGAGCCTGCCAGGAGGCCGCGTACGAAATAGCGCTGGAGGCTGAAGAATACCAGCAGCGGGATAGCCATCGTGACGAAGGCCCCGGCGGTGAGCAGATGCCAGTCCTGGCCGCGCGAGCCGCTCATCTCCGTCAGGCGTTGCGTGAGCACCGCCACGTCCGCGCTGCCACCCAGGAACACGAGCGCCACCAACAGGTCGTTCCACACCCAGAGGAACTGGAAGATGGCGAACGAGGCGAGCGCGGGGGTGGAGAGAGGCAAGATGAGCCGGAAGAAGATGCTGAAGTGGGACGCGCCGTCGATGAAGGCCGACTCCAGGATGTCGCGAGGGAGTTGGCTGATGTAGTTGAACAGCAGGTAGATAGCCAGCGGCAGGCCGAAGCCGGTGTGCGCCAACCATACAGATAGGAACGTGCCGTTCAACCCGAGCGCCGTGTAGTCCCTCAGCAGCGGTATCAGGGCTATTTGTAGCGGCACCACCAGCAGCGCTACTACGAGCGTAAATAGCAGCTTGCGTCCCGGAAAATTCATCCAGGCGAAGCCATAGGCGGCGAAGGCAGCTATCAGGATGGGGATCAAGGTGGCGGGCACGGTCACGATGAGGCTGTTCAGGAACGAGGCGCTCATATCGTCACCGCGCGAAACGCCGCCCGGCGAACTAGGGTCGGCAAACTCCTTACCGCTGAGCACCTGCTCGTAGTTGGCGACGGTAAACGAGGTCGGGTTGGTCGCCCACCAGCCGGTAGAAAGCACCTCGTCGCGCGGGCGGAAGGACGACACCAGCAAGCCTATCGTGGGCAGCGACCAGAGGAGGCACAACAGGGCGAGTATCGAGTTGACGGTAACCTTAGCCAGGAGTCTTCGCTGTTTCTCACCCATTAGAAGGCCCTCCTCTCGCGGAATTGGCGCAGGTTGTAGATCATCACGGGGATGACCGCGATAAGCAGGATGATGGCGACGGCGGAGCCTCGCCCGAAGTCCTGGAACCTGAACATCTGTTTATATTGCTGGCTCGCCATCACCTCGGTTCCGAAGTTACCGTTGGTCATCACGAACACGATGTCGAATATCTTGAGCGTGGCGATAACGATGGTGGTGGCGACCGTGATGATTGTGGCCTGGATGGTGGGTATGATGACCCTGAAGAAGACCTGGAACTCATTAGCGCCGTCTATGCGCGCGGCTTCCAGCAGCTCGCCGGGCACACCTTTGAGGGCCGCCGACAGGAGCACCATCGCGAAGCCGGTCTGCAACCAGACCATAATGATAATCAGAAAGAAATTGTTCCAAGGTCGCTCGACCAGCCAACCTTGTGGCTCACCGCCCAGGCCGCTCACGATTGCGTTGAGAAGGCCGATTTGCGTGTCGCCGGGGCTGAGGGCGTAGACGAACTTCCAGATTATGCCCGCGCCCACGAAAGAGATTGCCATCGGCAGGAAGATGAGCGCCTTGGCTAGCGACTCGAAGCTGGAGCGGTCGGCAAGCACGGCGATGAGCAGGCCAAAGATTACGCTGAGGCCCGTGCCCACGACCATCCAGAGCAGGTTGTTGCGAAACGACTCCTGCATGCTGGGCGCGGTAAAGGCGTATGCGTAGTTGGAGAAACCAACGAAGTTAGTAGAGGTGCGGTCGAACATGCTCTGGTAGAAGGTCCTGACCACGGGCACGGCCAGGAACCAACTGAGCATAATTATGCCCGGCCCGATGAAGACGAAAGGCTGGATGCGCAGTCTCCAAACGTCAGGCAGGCGCTCTACCACCCAGTTGGAGAGCACAAACAACATCGCGACACCGCCCACGCCCCAGATGATCGCCACGGCGGCGATAACCAGCTTGGGAGCGTCGCTGTCCCGCAAGAAGATGAAGCCCGCGTATAGGACTATAAAGGCCACAACGGGCACAACCAGGGAGATGAGCAGGCGGAATACCCAGGCCAGTAGCTCGGACGCTGTCCGTCCGGCGGGGGGTGGCGAGCCGGGCAGTTCGGCAACCGTTTCAGTGCGTGCCATAAAGACGCTCCTTCTATATACCCGAAGGTGATAGCGGATAGGAGCAACCGATAGGGTTTATGTCCGGCTGCTCTTAGAAGTGGCGAGAATTAGGTACAGGGGAGGGACTACAGTCCCTCCCCTGTGCTGTATTTAAGCCCAAGTGGGCTGAATAACTTACTCGGTGGGCCAGCTCGCGTCTATTTCCTGCAGTACCTGGTCCGTGTTGGTGCCGTCGGCGCCAACCCAGTTCACGATGCCGGTCCAGAAGGAGCCTGCACCCACCGCGCTCGGCATGAGGTCCGAGGCGTCAAAGCGGAAGGTGGTCGCATTCTGGAGGATTTCGGCGAAGCCACGAGTGGCGTCATTCGGGTACCAGCTAGGATCGGCGTCCTTGTGCGGGGCAACACCCACACCAGCCTCGGCCTCGACCTTCATCGACTCGCCGGTAGCCAGGAACTCCATGACCTCGCGCACCTCGGGCCTGTCGTTGAACATGGCCGAGATGGAGCCGGAGCCGAGCACGGGCTTGCCCTGCGCGGGATCGATGGGCGGCAGGTAGAAGTAATCGATGTCCTCGCCTACCACAGCCGTCTCGGGGAAGAAGTTGGTGATGAAGCTAGCCTGGCGGTGCAGCCAGCAGGCGGGCGGGTTCTCGAACAGGGGATTGACGGCGTCGCCGAAAGCGGTGGTCAGGATCGTGTCAGTGCCGCCGTAGACGTAGCCTTCCTTGAACCAGATTTCGCCAACGCGGTCGAAGGCCGCCTTGATCTCAGGCGAGTTGAAGTCGAGCTCGCCATTCACCCACCTGTCGTAATTCTCCGGGGTGGTGGTGCGGAGCACAACGTCCTCGACCCAGTCGGTGCCTACCCAGCCGGTAGCGCCGGCCGACTCGATGCCGATGCACCAGGGGGCGCTGCCGTCGGCTACCATCTTGTCGGAGAGGGCGATCAACTCGTCCCAGGTCTCGGGAACGGTGTAGCCCGCCGCGTCAAAGGCCTTCTTGGGGTACCAAACAAGGCTCTTGACGTCGTTGTTGTGCCAAAGGCCCGCCATCTTGCCGTCAACCGTAGCGAGGTCGAGGAAGGTGGGGTTGTACTGCTCTTCGAGCATTTCGCGGTCCATGAAGGTGTTCAGGTCCACCACGTTGCCCTTGCGCACGAAGTCGGCCAGGAGGCCGGGCTGCGCAAACTGGGCGATGTCGGGGGCGTTGTTACCTTCGACGCGAACGAGGATGAGAGTCTCGAAGTCCTTATTGCCTTCGTAGACCACGTCAATACCGGTGCGCTCCTCGAAGGGCTCGAACTCGGCCTGGAAGAGGCGGGCCTGCTCGTCGGCGGCCACACCAAAGATCGTTACCGTCTTGCCCGCGTGAGGCCGGTCGCCATCTCCGGTGCCAGTCGTCGCGGTGGCGGTATCACCTGTGGTGCCGGTCGTAGCGGTGGCGGTATCACCTGTGGTGCCGGTCGTAGCGGTGGCGGTGTCACCCGTGGTGCCAGTAGTGGCAGTGGCCTGGCCGCCAGTGCCGGTCGTTGCGGTGGGAGTCGCAGGCTCAGCGCCGCAGGCTACCAGCAACATGGAAACGATTACAAATATCGCCAGTGTGGCGAAGCGTTTGCGCAACATGCGTATCTTTCCTCCTGTGTAATAGTTGGGTGCGCTTTTCGTGCGCTGAAATCAACCGGAGTGAAGTTTGTGCGCCAACCACCTCCTCTCCAAAGTGCCTGCCCAGGCACTGTCAGCGGTTGCCATGTGCGCGGGGCTATATATTCCCGTGCGGGCGTAGCTACCGGATTACAGCATCAAACATGCCGCGTCTGTATTTCGCGTAATTTGGGATGCCAGTTCGCGAACACAGGTCCCTTGACGCCAGACAGCGTTTTCAACCGTGAAGCGGCCTATGACATTGTAGTCTAATCGGCCCGCCCTGACAAGAGGTATGTGTAATTATGTGCACGGAACAACAGCAAGCCCCATGCAATCTACTCCTGGATAGGGGAATCTGCCGTTATGCGCCTGCGGACGAAGCGGAAGCCACCGCCCGGCTCGACCTGCATAACGTGCCCGCGCCAGGTGATGCGCTGCGGGGAAAGCAGGGCCGCCAGGAGTTGCAATGGGAAGACAGCCTGTATTACGGGCACGAGCCACGATTTGCGCCAGGGTGCGGCCTCTCGCAGGTAGTTCTTGTTGATGTGAGCGAACGCGGCGTAGCTGTAGCCGAAGTAGAGCAGCGAGTACAGGGCCTTACGCCGGGTGGGCCGCGTCATGAGGTAAACGAGCAGCGACAGGGGGAACAGGGCTGGCACAAGCCCGAACCCGTAGAGCACCACCTGTTCGTGTGGCTGTAGGTGCCGCATCAGCGACTCGCGGGGGAAGATGAACCACCGCTGGATGAGGCTGAGGTAGTGCCGGGGGCCGGTGACGTGCGTGCTGATTCCGTGCAAGAGGGGAGTCTGGGCCAGCCGGTAGCCCTTGCGGCGGAAGCGTTGGGCCACCGCGAAGTCGTCTGCCAGCAGCCCCTCTAGGCCCTTGAAACCACCCACCGCCTCCAGGGCCTCCCGGCGCACCGCGTAGAACATGCCGTTGATGGTGAAGGGGTCGCTCAGCCTGGTGTAAGGGATATAGGTCAGCAGGCTGTGACTGTCCACGAAGTAGGATACGAGCGAGGACCACAGGTTGGCGAAGTTGAGGTAGTATGGCAGGCCGAAAGCGAGGCCCACGCCCGGCCGATCTAAATAGGGCAGGCACTTTTCGAGGCCGCCGTCCGGTAGCTGCGTGTCGTCATCGAGGACGCACAGCACGTCGCCGTTCGCAAGCCGGGCACCCTCCACCAGCTTGACCATCTTGGGGTTCTGCCGCTCGGCGGGCGGGTGCATAACGACCACGTTCACGTCGCGGTCGGGGTACTTGCGGCACAGGTCCATACAGATGCGTTGGGCGGCGGGGTCGTCCTGGTCCACGAGCCAGACGTATTCGAGAGGATAGCGGCTGCGCAGGCGGAGGCTGCGCTCCAGGCAGGCGGGCATGGTGGGGTCACCGCTAAGGATGGGCTGGAGGATGCTGACAAGCCCCGGCTCGCGGGTGGTGGGAGGCACCGGCCGGCGGAAGAAGCGCACCACCAGCAGGTGCCGCCAAACTTTCTCCAGCAGCATCAACAGCGCCACGACGCCCGGCAACTTCCTCAAGACTCGACCTCCTTGTACCACCCACCCTTCAGCACTCTCACCTTCCTCCCGCGCCATTCTATCACGTCGTCCGACAGCAGCGCCCACACCACCTGGAACGGCGCGAACAAGGCAGTTAGTAAGACCAGCGGCCACCATTTTAGGGGCGTGCGCCGCTTGAGATAAAGTTTCTCGCACATGGCGTAAATAGCACCCGACAGGCCTAGGCTCATGCCGAGGGCGCGGATGGCTGCGGGCCTGCGAGTGACTACGGCCAGCAGGAGGAGCAGGCCCGGCACAAGGTTGCCCGCGCTCCCGAGGAAGCTCACCGCCCGCTCGCGTTGGGTCATGGCGGGCAAGAGCATCTGGCGGGGGAACACGAACCAGCGCTTCATTTGCGCGGCGTACTGGCCCAACGTGTCGAAGTGGTTTACTACGTCGTAGACGAGCGGAGTCTGCACGGAACGGAGACCCTTGTCCCGCAGCCGCCACGCCAGCTCGTGGTCATCACCAAAATGGTGCTCCATGCCGCGAAACTCGTCCACCGACTCCAGCACGTCACGGTGCAGGGCGTAGCAATGCCCGGTAATTGTGAATGGGTCGGCCATGTAGATGAGCGGCACGTAGCTGAGCAGGGCGTTAGAGTTGACGAAGGCGCTCATCAGGCACGTGGGGAGGTTGCGCCAACTTGTGTAGCAGGCAAGGCCGAACACCGCCCCCGTGCCCGGCTCGTACAGATAAGGCACCAGCAAGCGGAGCGCGTCGGGCCGCAGAAGTATGTCGTCGTCCAAGCAACACACGACCTCTCCCGTGGCGTGCTCCATACCCACCTGCAACTTGACGGTCTTGAACGACATAGGGGAAGTGCCGCGTGGCACAATTACCACTCGCCCGTGCAGGGTGGGGAAGTCTCGCATCAAGTCGCGGCAGGCGGTCTGCGAAGCCTTGTCTGCCCCGTCACACACAAACAGGTGCTGCACCGGGGCCGGGTAATCGAGGCTGGCACGCGATACCAGGGCGGCCCGCAAGTCGGAGGCACCCCGCGACACAGGCTGAAGCAGGGTCACGGCGGGCCATATCGGAGGTGGGTCTGGGGCTTTGCGGCGGAAGAAATGCACTACCGCCGCGAGCTTCAGGGCGCGGTCCAGCACGAAAGCCGACAGCAGGACCCCGGCTAGTCTATCGAGGTGGCTCACGAGGCGGCCTCGTGCCTGGCAGGTTGGGGTGCGAGGAAAGCGCTGATCGCCTCTATGTACTCATCCCGGCGGTCGAGCGAGGCCGCGTGGCCGCCCCCTGTGAAGATGCGCACCTGGGCGGCCGGATAGAGGCTGCGTAGCGCCTGTCGCTCCCAATCGGCGAAGGTGGTGTCGCGCTCGGCTTCGAGGATGAGCATCTCGCCCCGCCAGCCAGCCAGGTCGCCTGGCGAGAAGCGGCTGCCACTGTCGAAGTCTATCCAAACAAGTAGCCTGTTGACGCACTCACGGCGGGTGATTGTCTTGCGTAGCCGCGCGAAGTAAGCCCGCCAGAAAGGGCGGTGCTGTGGGGCCATTTCGCGCAGGTAGAGGTATGCCCCCATCCTCCACAGCACCCTGATTACGGGCATCGGCAGCACACGTAGCAGCCACACGTAACGGCGGTACTTGAGGGCGCGGTAGGGTCTGGGAACGCCGGTGTCGGAGAGCACTAGCCTGTCTACCCTGCCGGGGTAGCGCCGCACGAACCTCTGGGCCAGCAGCCCGCTATAGGAGCCGCCAACGATGTGAGCGCGCTGGAAGCCTTCCGCGTCCAGTATGGCCGCCACCCCGCGCAGGCACTCCTCCACCGTGGCGAGGTCAGCCGGGTAGTCGACGGAGATAACCGTGTAGTCGCCCTCGAAGGCTCGCACGTACTCGAACGAGGCCTCGGCACGTCCCGGTGCTCCGGGCAGCAGCACCAGGGCCTGCTCTCCACGTCCACCCACGAGGTAAGGCCAACGCATGCCGCCGGAGGTGATGTAGCGGAAGGGGTGAGTGGCGAGGAATTGCTTGTACGCTTGGAGAGGGTTCTTAGTCATGGTAGATGGTAGATAGAGCGATTTTGCCGAACATGGCGTACCAAACACCCCCTGTCATCCTGAGAGGGTGTCTAATAAGGGGTAGAGGTTGGAAGGGAAGAGGGAGGGAGAAGGGTATGATGAGAGTTAAGGCCGCTGAAATAGGCTCTATAGACACAACGGGTGCTCT